>JAOTZA010000225.1 GCA_029861655.1 Acidobacteriota bacterium
TCACCGGCTGAGCGACGCCGCTTTCTGGATCAGGGTGTGGTGGGGACCCGTCCATCGGCCCTCTCCATTCTGGCGCGATACCGCCGTGCCCTGGATCAGAAAAGGGAGCTCTTGCGTCGGGGTCACTCGGGACTGGCACCTTGGAATACGGTACTCGCCGAGGCGGGCAGCGAATTAATGAAATGTCGTCGTCGTTATGTCGCCGAGCTTAGGGATGAGATGAACGGCCTTGTGGGTACGGGCGGGCTCGAGACACCTGAGATTTCGCTCAAATATCGCTCCTCTCCGGAGATCGAGACCCACTCGGCGGCGAATCTGGCGCAGGCGTTCGAGCGCAAGCGTGGCGACGAGCGCCAAGCAGGGCGGCCCCTGATCGGTCCACACCGTGACGAGCTGGTGTTGAACTGGGGAGAGCATGAGGCCCGACGGGTCGGATCGGCGGGCGAGAAGAAGCTCTTTGGCCTCGTTCTGACCGCCGCCCGGGGTCGGGTCTTGAGCCGCTACGGACGTGACCCTGTCTATTTGATGGACGATATCGATTCGGAACTCGACCCCGATCGTCTGGCGGCGGGTTTTTCACTCTTCTCGGGCAATCAGGAAGTCTTCGTAACCTCGTCGAATCCGGAAGTGTCCGAGGTCCTCGGAGGGCTCTGGAAGTGGTCTTTGAGCGGTGGCAGGATCAGCCCGATGCGCGACTCAAAAAAAACCTTATAAAGCACTGATAAATAAGGCCTTATCTTCTTGCTCAGGGCCGCGAACCTGATATACTTTGAGGCGGACGGAGCAGCGTCTAGCGGTCTAATGTCCGAGTCGGACACCAGCGCCCCAGAGTGTTGGATGCGGCCGCGAGAAACCGTCCGACTCCTTGGTTTCAGATCGGCGATTCCGAGGCGCCACCAAGGCGCGTTGGGGGCCAGTTCAGGATCACCTAGAGCAGCTCGGAGCAATAGATGACTAGGGACGGAGAGGAAAGAGAAGAAACAAACGAAGGTGGGATCGAGCCGAACGGTGGGGGCGTGTTGCCCGGCGGCTCCGGGGGTGAGACGGACCGGCAAGAAGAAGAACAGGAACAAGAAGTGGCAACAACGACAACAGCCAACTACACCGCCGACAGCATCAAGGTTCTCAAGGGACTCGAAGCCGTTCGCAAGCGGCCGGGGATGTACATCGGGGATACCGATGACGGTTCCGGACTCCACCACATGGTGTTCGAGCTGGTGGACAACGCCATCGACGAGGCGCAAGCCGGATTCGCCTCACGGGTTTCGGTCACGATCCACAGCGACAACTCGGTGACGGTCGAGGACGATGGCCGCGGCATTCCGGTTGACGAGCATAAGGGCGAAGGCCGCTCGGCGGCGGAAGTCATCATGACCGAGCTTCACTCGGGCGGAAAGTTCGACTCGAACTCGTACAAGGTCTCGGGTGGTCTTCATGGGGTGGGTGTGTCGGTGGTCAACGCGCTGTCCGAGACCCTGGAGCTGGAGGTCAAACGGGACGGCCGGGTCTGGTATCAGTCCTACGTTCGCGGTCTTCCAGATGAGCCGGTCAAGGCCCTGGGAAACTCCAAGAAGACCGGAACCAAGGTTCGGTTTTGGCCGGACGAGAAGATATTCGCCATCCGCGAGTTCCATTACGAGACCCTGGCTCAGCGGCTTCGCGAGCTTGCGTTTCTGAACCGCGGAAGCCACGTAGACCTTCTGGATGAGCGCGACGACAAGCAGGCAAGCTTCAACTATGCCGGCGGAATCAGTAGCTTTGTCGAGCATCTGAACCGCAACAAGACCACTCTTCACAGAAAGACAATTTCGCTCGAGGACACCCGCAACGAAGGCGAAGGCCAAGAGCACGTCGAGGTCGCGCTGCAGTGGAACGACGGTTATCAGGAGCAGATTTTCTGCTTCACCAATACGATCAAGAACCGAGACGGCGGAACTCACCTTTCAGGTCTAAAGGCGGCGCTGACTCGCACCATCAACGCCTATGCAAACGCCAGCGGTCAGCTCAAGAATCTCAAAGAAAAACTGACCGGTGATGACATCCGAGAGGGCCTCACGGCTGTGATCTCTCTCAAGATCCTGGACCCCAAGTTTTCGAGCCAGACAAAGGACAAGCTGGTTTCCTCGGAGGTGAAGGGCTGGGTCGAGCAGGTGATCAACGAGCGCCTCGGAGCGTATCTGGAAGAGAATCCGCGTATCGCGCGCAAGATTCTCGGCAAATGCGTCGATGCCGCGCGGGCGAGGGAAGCGGCGCGCAAGGCGCGCGAGCTCACCCGCAGAAAGGGCGCGCTCGATGCGTCGAACCTGCCTGGAAAACTGGCCGATTGTTCGGAGCGCAACCCGGAGTTCGCCGAGCTTTTCCTGGTAGAGGGTGAGTCTGCCGGCGGCACCGCCAAACAGGGACGAGACCGGAAGTTCCAGGCCGTCCTGCCGCTCAAGGGCAAGATACTGAATGTCGAGAAAGCGCGCTTCGACAAGATGCTGACGTCGGACGAAATCAAGACTTTGATCTCGGCACTTGGCACCGGTATCGGAAAAGAAGATTTCGACATTTCGAAACTCCGCTATCAGAAACTGATCATCATGTGCGATGCGGATGTCGACGGCAGCCATATCCGCACCTTGATCCTGACGTTCTTTTTCCGACAGATGCGCGAGACGATCGAGCGCGGCTATCTCTACATCGCCCAACCACCTCTCTACAAAGTCAACGAAGGACGCAAGCACACCTATTTGAAAGACGACGACGAATACCAGGAGTTCCGGGTACAGAGGATCCAGGAGGCGTGGGCGCTCGGCTTCGAGTCCGGGGGCGAGCACAAGACCTACAAGGGCGCGCGTTTGGGCACCTTTCTCCACAAGGTTGAGTCATTCCGCGAGAACCTGGCGAAACTCTCGTCTCGCGGCTTCCCGGTCGACGCGCTTCGGGTGGCGTTGGGGCGGGGTCTGGCCGACAAGAAAGACCTCGCTGATAGGGAGCGCGTAAAGAAAGTTGCTCAGATCATCGAGGCATCGGGTTTTCACAGCGTCGAACTGCGTGAGGACGAGGAGCATGGAACCGCTGTGATCGCCTTCGTCAGCCGCCGCGACGGCGTCGAGCGAGAAGCGCGTATCGGATGGGATCTTCTGTCGACGGCGGAATACCGGTCTCTGTCGAAGAACAAGATCGGTTTGGCAGCTCTCGAGGGGACGAACTTTGTCCTGACCAGGGGCGACGACAAGAAGGAGGCCGACTCACTGGAAGAGGCGCTCGAGATCCTCTACACCGGCGCCAAGCGAGGCCTCAGCATTCAGCGCTACAAGGGGTTGGGTGAGATGAACGCCGAGCAGCTGTGGGAAACGACCATGGATCCGGAGCGGCGCCGGTTGCTGCAGGTGCGGGTCGACGATGAAATTGGAGCAGACGCCATCTTCACGGTGCTTATGGGCGACAAGGTGGAGCCACGGCGAGAGTTCATCGAAGACAACGCGCTAAACGTCACCAACCTCGACATCTGAGTGGAGCACCCCTCCAATGAGTGAACACGATCGAACGTTGCCCTTCGACCCCGCCTTCCAGGTGGATATCGAAGACGAGATGAAGCGCAGCTACATCGACTACGCGATGAGCGTGATCGTCGGTCGCGCGCTGCCCGATGTGCGCGACGGGTTGAAGCCCGTCCACCGCCGGGTGCTCTACGGAATGTGGGAAAGCGGCAATACCGCGACCAAGCCATACAAGAAGTCGGCTCGCATCGTCGGTTCGGTGATGGGTAAGTACCACCCGCACGGGGACTCGGCTATCTACGACACCGTCGTGAGGCTGGCGCAGGACTTCTCGATGCGCTATCCCCTGGTGGACGGGCAGGGCAACTTCGGGTCGGTCGACGGCGACACCGCCGCGGCGATGCGCTATACCGAGGTACGGCTGACCAAGCTGGCGCAAGAGTTGTTGCGCGACGACATCGACAAGGACACGGTCGACTGGGCGGTCAACTACGATGGGTCACTCCAAGAACCGACCGTGCTCCCGGCGCGAGTGCCCAATCTGTTGATCAACGGGACCTCGGGTATTGCCGTCGGTATGGCGACCAATATCCCACCGCACAACCTGACAGAGGTCATCGAGGGCCTGGTCCTGATGATCGATAACCCTGATGTGAGCCTGCGGGAGGTGGCCGGCGCCATACCCGGACCCGACTTTCCAACGCGAGGGTTTATCCATGGCGTTCAGGGAATCCACTCCGCCTACAGCACCGGCCGCGGCACAATCCAAGTTAGGGCGAGAGCGAGGATCGAGAGCAAGGCCAAGGGCAAGAGCGAAAAGCAAGCGATCGTAGTGACCGAGTTGCCCTACCAGGTCAACAAGGCAAGGTTGCTGGAACGAATCGCCAACCTGGTTCGGGAGAAAAGAGTCGAGGGAGTCTCAGATCTGAGGGACGAATCGGATCGGGATGGAATCCGCGTGGTCATCGATGTCAAAAGGGGAGAGATTCCCGAGATCATCCTCAACCAGCTCTACAAGCTGACGCCGATGCAGACGACCTTCGGCATCATTTTGCTGGCGATCGTAGACAACCAGCCGCGAGTCTTGCCGCTACTCGAGTTTCTGAGACACTTTCTCAACCATCGAAAGACGGTCGTCGTACGCCGCACCCGTTTCGATCTCCGCAAGGCCGAAGAGCGCGCCCACATCCTCGAAGGGATCTTGAAGGCGCTCGACCAGCTCGACGAGATCATTGCGACGATCCGCGCCAGTCGCACACCACCGGAAGCGCGCGAGCAACTGATCGCGAGCTTTGGGTTGTCTCAGCCCCAGGCACAGGCGATTCTGGAAATGCGCCTGCAGAAGCTCACCGGCCTAGAGCGAGAAAAAGTCGTCGAAGAGTACGAAGCTCTGATGTCGACAATCGAGAAGCTCCGAGCGATCCTGGCGTCCGACCGATTGGTGCTCGAAGAGATTCGCCAGGAGCTCCTGGAGATTAAAGAAACCTATGGCGACGCTCGTCGCACCGAAATCATTCCGGAGACCCACGAGATCACGGTCGAGGACATGATCGCCGATGAAGACATGGTGATCACTGTGACCCGTACTGGGTACATCAAGCGCTCGCCTCTGTCGCTCTACCGGTCGCAACACCGGGGCGGCAAGGGGCGCAAGGGAATGGTTACCAAGGACGGTGACTTTGTGGAACATCTCTATGTGGCGTCGGCCCATAGCTATGTCCTCGTCTTTACCGAGACCGGCCGGGTCCACTGGCTCAAGGTACACGAAATCCCGCAAATGGGCCCCGCCTCCAAGGGCAAGGCAATCGTCAACCTGTTACACCTCGACCCGAAAGAAAAGATTGCGACCACGGTCGCCGTGCGCGAGTTCGAAGAAGAGCGGTATCTGTTTTTCGCCACCGAGAAAGGTACGATCAAGAAGACGACATTGTCGGCCTATTCGA
>JAOTZA010000017.1 GCA_029861655.1 Acidobacteriota bacterium
CGCCTTCCATGAGATCGCCATCGCTGGCAATCACCCAGGTCGAATAATCGAAGACATCGAAACCCGGCCGGTTGAAGGTCGCGGCGAGTTGCCGTTGGGCGATGGCCATGCCGACCGCATTCGAGATTCCCTGGCCAAGCGGACCGGTGGTGGTCTCGACACCCGGGGTCAGGTGGTATTCGGGATGCCCGGGGGTTTTCGAGCCCAGTTGACGGAAGTTTTCGAGCTCCTCCATGGACAACTCGTACCCCGAGAGATGAAGCAGAGAGTAGATCAACGCCGAGGCATGGCCGCAGGAGAGGACAAAGCGGTCGCGATTAGGCCACGCGGGGTTAACCGGATTGTGCCGCAGGTGGCGGGTCCATAGGGCGTAGGCCAGGGCCGCTTGCCCCATGGGGGCTCCGGGATGACCGGAGTTGGCTTTCTCCACCATATCGACCGCCAAGAAGCGGATCGTGTTGATGGCGATGCGATCGAGGTCGGGCGCGAGGGACGGCTCAATCATTGCGCGGGGCCCGGTTCACAAATCCGGGTCGCGGCGAGTGTAGCCGTCGGCAGTGGATCTGCCAATAGGAGAGGGAGATTATTCCTGCTCGACCCAGCTGTTGATCGACGTCGAAGCGCTTTCGAGGTTCGCTGCCAGAAAACCGTCACTCCAAAGGTAGCCATCTGCCCAGGTAAAGGCGTCCGACCAGAGGTAACCAGACGATTGAGCATCGTTCCAGGCGAAGCCGTCGCTCCAAAGGTAGCCGTCGTTCCAGGCAAAGCCGTCGCTCCAAAGGTAGCCATCACTCCACAAGAAGCCGTCGGACCAAAGATAGCCGTCCGACCAGAGGTAGCCGTCTCCTTCGAGCCCGCGCAGGTAGTAGGTGCCATCGGCGAGTCGGTTGGCGCGACCGCCATAATGCTCGACTCCGGCCAGATCGAGTTGAATGTCGAGACCACGGTTGGCGCACGAAGCCTGGGTCGAATGCACCGCCCGGTAAGCGTCCACCATTCCGGCCCCCTGTTGAAAGACCGAATAGGCCAGCGAACCATCGGCCCGAATCGCCGGTCGGGCCGCGGCCATCAACCGACACTTGACGGCATCGGGGCTCAGAGTGGGATCGGATTGTAGAAGAAGGGCCGCCGCGCCGGTCACCACGGCTGCTGCTTGTGAGGTGCCCGACATGGTGAAGTAGGAGGCGGTGTCGTGAAACTCCCAGTGGAGCTCAGCAATCTGAGCGTTTGGGTTCATTGGCGCGACCACGTGCCCGCCCGGAGCCACCAATTCAGGCTTTACAAAACCCTCGACGGTGGGACCGGAAGCCGAGAACGAAGTCAGAAAGTCATCGCCGCCGTTGTCGGGTGTGACGGAGTCGGACATCGCTCCTACGGTGATGACATAGGGGAGGTTTCCCGGCACGCCGATCGTCATCGGATCCGGGCCGCCATTGCCGGCCGAGGCCACGACGACGATACCCGCTTCCCAAGCGGCCATCACCGCCTGGTTCATCGGATCGTCCCAGTAGTGGCTTTGTGGGGTGGCGCTGAAGGAAAGGTTGAGGACGTCGACGCCCAGTCGATCGCGGTTGGTGACCAACCAATCTAAACCGCGGATGACATCGGCATATGTTGCCTCTCCCTGGTCATCGAAGGCCTTGACGACGATGAGCCGAGCGCCGGGGGCGACGCCGTTGGCGGGAGCGGTCTTCTTGGAAGTTTCGCGATTGACCACTATCCCGGCGACGTGCGTTCCGTGGCCGCTTCCGTCCGGTCCTTCGATCTGGACCATTCCGGAAGTTTCGAACACGAGATCGTCTTCGATGTCGAGGATCGCGTCATAGACGCGGGTGACGACTCCTCCGTTGACCATGCCGCTGTACCACCAGAGCCCGGTGTCGAGGACGGCAACGATCACGCCATCGCCAGTGATCCCTTCCTTGTGTAGGTGATGCGCGCCGATGAGCCCTGGATAGGCCGTCGATGGTACCGAGTTGCTCCTTGTGGCGCCACGCTTGCCTCCACTGCCGCCGCCGCCGCCGTTGCTGCTGGCAGCTGTGACCGTGACACCCCGATCGACGAAAAGGCTCCTGATTCGGGGATCTGAGAGCCGCGCGATTTGGCTCTCGCTCAGTTCGGCGGCCACCGAATCGATGATCGAGAGCGTGTGGGTGATTTCACCACCCACTCTTTCGACCAGTTCCGCGGCGAGAGTGGAGGTACCGGCACGGACGATGACCGCGTTGACTGATTCGCCGACGTGATCGAGGGTGTGGAGAGCGGATCCGCCCGTTTGCCGGAGGCAAAGGACCCCCAACAGGGTGACCGCGAGAACGGTTGTGATGGTTCGGAAAGGTCGTCGCATGTCGCGTTCCTGTGAGCCGGTTGCGCGCTTGCTGCGCGCAGCCGCGTACAGATACAGCAAAGGTCGAGCCAACGCATCATCGACATGTTCTGATGCAACGACTGGTGTTGTGGTGCACTATCTACGTTCGGGAACCCGAAGGGACCAGACAAAACAAGGTTTCTTGGCGGGCGATCCGCTCTGGCACCAAGGGCCTCGAGAAGACCGACTCCTCGAGGAGCGTTCACTGCGCGGCTTTTGTTGGAGACGAAACCGGCGATGCGCCGAAATTTCGGCCTTATGGCGTCGAGCGCCGGCGCTGGATCTTTCCCCAGGTATCGCGCAGGGTCACCGTGCGGTTGAACACCAGTCGTTCGGCGCTCGAGTTCCGATCGACGCAGAAATAGCCCAGACGCTCGAACTGAAACCGATCCCCGGGCTCAGCGTCGGCCAGGCTCGGCTCGACCTTGCAGTCGGTCAGAACTTCAAGGGAGTCGGCGTTCAAGTGATTGGTAAAGTCTCCGCCCTCGGGTGTGACGTTGGGGTTCTCTACCGAAAACAGATGATCGTAGAGTCGAACGTCGGCCGGCAAGGCGTGCCGCGCGGAGACCCAGTGGATCGTGCCACGAACCTTCCGCCCGTCCGGTGCCTGGCCGCCGCGAGTCTCAGGATCGTAGGTGCAACGAAGCTCCACCACTTCGCCGTTCTCGTCTTTGACGACTTCGGTACAGGTGATGAAATAGCCGTACCGGAGCCTGACCTCGCGACCCGGCGCGAGACGAAAGAACTTCTTGGGAGGGTCTTCCATGAAGTCCGTGCGCTCGATCCAGAGCTCTCGGGAGAAGGGCACACGCCGGCTGCCGGCGGTCTCATCCTCGGGGTTGTTGATCGCTTCTAGCTCGTCGGGCTCGTCATCCTCGGGATAGTTCTCGATCACGACCTTCAGGGGGTTCAAGACGGCCATGACTCGGAGGGCATGCCGATTGAGGTCGTCCCGCAGACAATGCTCGAGAAGCGCCAGTTCGACGATGCTGTTGGCCTTGGCAACTCCGATGCGGCTGCAGAAGTCGCGAATCGCAGCCGGTGTGTAGCCTCGCCGGCGAAAGCCGGAGAGGGTCGGCATTCTGGGATCATCCCAGCCCTCAACGTGGCTCTCTTCGACCAGACGCCGAAGTTTTCGTTTGGAGAGAACCGTATGGCTCACGTTCAGGCGAGCAAACTCGATCTGTCGTGAAGGGTAGATCTCGAGCTCGCGAATGAACCAGTCATAGAGCGGGCGATGGTCCTCGAACTCCAGCGTGCACAGAGAGTGGGTGATCTTTTCAATCGAGTCGGACTGCCCGTGTGTGAAATCGTAGGTCGGGTAGATGGACCACTCGTCGCCGCGCCGGTAATGCGAGGCGTGAACGATCCGGTAGAGGACGGGGTCGCGGAGGTTGACGTTACCGGCAGCCATGTCGATCTTTGCGCGCAGAACCTTGGCGCCGTCTTCGAACTCGCCCGAGCGCATGCGCTCGAACAAGCCGAGGTTCTCCTCGACCGAGCGGTCGCGAAAAGGGCTCTCTTGCCCGGGTTCGGTGAGCGACCCGCGGTGGGTGCGGATCTCTTCGGCCGATAGATCATCGACGTAGGCCTTGCCCTTCTTGATTAACGTGACTGCGAAGTCGTAGAGCTGCTCGAAATAGTCCGAGGCGTAGTACTCGCGATCCTCCCAATCGAAACCGAGCCAGCGGACGTCCTCTTTGATCGACGCGACATACTCGAGGTCCTCGCGGAGAGGATTGGTGTCGTCAAAGCGGAGGTTGCACCGGCCGCCGAACTCGTCGGCAAGACCGAAAACCAGACAGATGGCCTTGGCGTGGCCGATGTGGAGGTAGCCGTTGGGCTCCGGAGGGAACCGGGTACGGATCTCCTTGTGCCTGCCGCTTTTGAGATCTTCCACGACGATGTCGCGAATGAAGTGGCTTTGGGTTGTCTCGTCTTTACTCATTCTGATGTGTCATCCAATCTAGCGAGAGCTCGGTCGATACGAGCGAGACAACGGCCACGGCCGAGAATCTCGAGGATCTCGAACATACCGAACCCCACCGGTTTCCCGGTTACTGAGACACGAAGGGCGTGGATGATCTGCCCGAGCTTGATGTCGGTTTCATCCACCCAGTTCCTGACGGCTTCTTCCAGCGCCGCGGTGGTGAAGTCCGGCGTCGCCGCGAGACGCTCACGCACTCCAAGCAGAAGACCACGGGCTTCCGGCGGTTTGCGAATCCTCTTGTCGAAAGCCTTCTCGTCGTAGTCGAGCGCATCGTCGACGCAGAAGAACTCGTCGTAGTCGAGGATGTCTCCCGCCGCCTTGATGCGATCCCCCGCGGCGACAATGATCTGTGCGACTTGGTCGCGAATCTCGGGGTCGACCGGTGAGCCAACCAGACCCGCCCTCTCCAGATACGGAAGTACCAGCCCGAGCTTTGCGTCGGGTTCGAGCTCCTCCATGTGATGCTCCTGGAAGGTCCAGAGCTTCGTGGGATCGAAGCTTGCCGGCGACCGCTGAACGCGCTCGAGAGAAAAGTGGTCGATCATCTCCTGCCGTGAGAAGAACTCGGTTTTGTCATCCAGCGACCAGCCCAGCAGCAGTAGATAGTTGAGCAATGCTTCGGGAAGGAACCCGATCTCGCGGTAGAAATCCACGATCACGGGGTTAAAACTGTCTGCTGCCACCTGTAGGCCCACGGCGGCAGCGATCCGATCGCCGTGCTCGTTGAGCCGCGCGAAGTCCGGGTTCTTCAGGTACTTGCCGAGCTTGCGCTTGGAGAGCTTGTTCTTCGATCCGGGCTCCGCGACATAAGGCAAGTGAGCGTACTCGGGCAGCTCATAGCCGAGGCTTTCCGTGATGAAGACGTGCCGCGGGGTGTTGGAGAGATGCTCCTCGGCACGGATGACGTGCGAGATCGCGAACTCGTGATCATCGACCGCACTCGCCAGGTGGTAGAGACAGGTACCGTCGGGGCGCTGGATGACATGGTCCTGCTCTCGCGCCCAGTCGAACTCGACCGGGCCGCGGACGAGATCCACGAAGCGGCAGACGCCCTCGCGTGGCATCTTGAGCCGTACCAGGCCACGTCGGCCTTCGGCTTCGAAGCGCTTGCAGTCGGTCTCGGTCTCGGCCATAAAGCGGCGGCTGTAGACAAAGGGCCTGCCTTTGGTCTGTGCCTCCTCGCGCTCCACACGAATCTCCTCGGTGGTCGAGTAATCGCGATAGGCGGCACCGCTCTCGAGCAGGGCGTCCACCGCGGCCCGGTGGATCTCACCGCGCTGCGATTGAAAGTAGGGACCATGGTCGCCACCGACCTCGGGGCCTTCGTCCCAGTCGATCCCCAGCCAGCGGAAGCCGTCGAGAATCGGTTGCAAGGCCGCGTCGATGTTTCTCTCTTGATCGGTGTCGTCTATCCGTAGAACGAAGCTGCCGGCATGCCGGCGGGCGAAGAGCCAGTTGAAGAGTGCCGTGCGGACTCCGCCGATGTGCAGATAGCCGGTCGGGCTCGGGGCAAAGCGCGTGCGGATCATGTTGTCGTGGGGACGCAGAATGGCGGAGAGGGGGGGATTCGAACCCCCGGACCAGGTTACCCCGGTCGCCTGCTTAGCAAGCAGGTCCGTTCGACCACTCCGGCACCTCTCCGCGGGGGTCGAAAAAGGGTGGTCATTGTATGCGAAAAACGCGGCGAATCGCGGACGGCCGGGCTGGAATCTCCGCAGGGCACGGCGCGTGCAGTTCTGCCTTCGATTCGTGGGCACGCGCCTCGGTTTCCCTCGCGCCGGATCAGACCCAGACTGCCCCGGGCGCTGCCGTGCACTCGGTCAAACGGCCCTGATGGAGCTTCCTGCCCGGCCGTCCGCTTCGGGCAGTGAGTTCAGCCGAGTTTCTAGCAGCCCGGCGAATGCGCGGCAGGAACGCTGAGAGCCCGCGGCCGTAGGAGACCCACCGAAGGCCTCTTGTGGTCCGCGCGGGCGAACAACGAGGCGCGAGCCAAAAAGCCGCAGTCAGTGTAGCGAGCGCCGTTTCCAGTCGGGCGTTCGCCGGGCTGCTCCCGGCCGTGGTGTTTGGAGGAGGGAGGTTGGCTGGGACGCAGGGATTCGAACCCCGATTCCACGGTCCAGAGCCGTGTGTCCTACCATTGAACGACGTCCCAAGCGGCGCAAAGGCTAGCAAGAACGGGCGTTAACGGTCAACGCGAGAGGATGGCTTGGACAGGGGGGCCGAGCCGTGCCTCGGGCTCGTCGAGCCCGCACCTATTCTTGCCGGACCCAGCTCTCGGTGAAGAGGGCCTCGGTCTGGAGATCGGACCAGAGATAGCCGTCGGACCAGAGATAGGCGTCGGACCAGAGGAAGCCGTCCGACCAGAGGAAGCCGTCCGACCAGAGATAGCCGTCCGACCAGAGAAAGCCGTCGGACCACAAGAAGCCGTCTTCGAAGACGTACCGATCCGACCAGAGATAACCGTCGTCCTCGATGGGGTTGCCGGCGGCGTCGCGGAGGAAGAACACGTATGAGGTGCTGCCGCCTTTGCCGCTTTGCTCATAGGCGTCCGCCGGGCCGGCGTAGTGCTGGGTCCCCGCGAGATCGAGATCGATGTCCATGGTGCCATTGGCTGAACCGGTGGTTGTGGAATGGGTGGCGCCGTAAGCGTCTACCAGGCCAGCGCCTTGCTGAAAGATCGAGTAAACGGGGCTGCCCCCAGAGAACTGAGCCGGTTGAGCCGACTCGAGCAGCCGGTACTTGACCTCGTCCGGTGTCAGCTCGGGTGACTGTTGGAGCATGAGGGCCACGGTTGCGGTCACTGTCGCCGCCGCTTGAGAGGTGCCCGACATCTGGAAGTAATAGGAGCCGTCGTGGAACTGCTTGTGCTCAACCGCCAGGGTGTCGCGACCGTCCATCAGAGCGCGAACATGGCCACCGGGTGCCACCAGTTCGGGCTTGACAAAGCCTTCGACCGTCGGTCCGGCGGAAGAGAAGGAGGCGAGTACGTCATCGGCCGGATCTTCAGGTGTGAAGTTGTCGGTCATCGCTCCGACCGTGATGATGTAGGGAACGTTTCCAGGTACACCGATCGTCATGGCGCTGGGCCCGCGGTTGCCGGCCGAGGCCACCACGACGATCCCGGAGCGCCAGAGCGCCATCACCGCCTGGGCGAGCGGGTCGTCCCAGTAATAGGACTGCGGAAGGGCGCTGAAGGAGAGGTTGGCGACACGGATGCCGTAGGCGGCCTGGTGATCGAGGATCCACTGCAGCCCGCTGATGACATCTAAGTAGTTGCCCTGGCCGTTCTCATCAAACGCGCGTACAAAGACCAGATCGGCGTCCGGCGCGATGCCGTCGAACCTACCGGTCGAGCTCGACTGTCTGCTACTGACGGCGACGCCGCTCACGTGGGTGCCGTGGCCATAGCCGTCCCGGGCGCCGTCGGTGACTCCGGTGAAGACATCGTAGCTGCCGAGGAAACGCAAGCTTCCGTTGCTGTCGAGGAGCACATCGTTATCGGGCCAGAGACCCGAATCGAGCACCGCCACGGTGACACCGCGACCCGTGATGCCCTCGGTATGGAGGTCATCAGCGCCGATCAGCGCCGGGTAGTAGGTGTTGCCGGCGGAACCGCCGCCTGAGGGCTTGTTCGGTTTGCCGGTCAGCTTGGTCTTGCTATTGGCATAGAGACGGACCACCTGGCTCGCGAGGAGTGTATCGATCTGGGATGAAGTCAGAGAGGCACCGACGGCGTTGATGATGGGGAGCTCGTGAGTGACGGTGCCACCAACCTCATGTACCGCCTCCCGTGCATCTTCGATGCTCGACGCCTTGACGATGAAGCTCCGGCTGGACTGTGCCGCGGTGTCTGTTTGTTGTGGGCTCAAGGTCAGGACCGCCAAAGCCAGGATGGCCGTTGCGATGAGGCCAAGTTTTATGGAGCGCTTCTGTTTGTCCATGGTCGTGCCCTTCTAGTGGTTCTTTCTCACCCGCACCTTCAGGCGCGTGTCCATATCTAGCGCAACGTCCGTACCATCGTCAGACGTCTATGAAGTGGATCAGGAAGAGATCGGAAGAGAGTCGGGTTGTCGGAGAGCTTCCGACCCATAAGCTGAGTGGTTTCAATAGTTTACAAGGCGGCATGCAGACTTCGGTGCGGTGGCGCGGAAGACGTTCTGGTGAACTCTCGAGAAAATCCGGTGGCGAAATGAGGGCGGGGAAGGGTCGATAAGTGGCCGAATCACCGAAAATTCGGTGTTTCATCCAGCGATCGAGGAGATGCTCTCATGGCCTCCGAGGAGCTACGGTTCGCTCGACCTGTCTCCCAAGTCTGTTTCGGGAAACCAAGCAGGCGCCTCTGGAATCGCCCGAGCGTCTTCGGTTCGCCAGCTCCCGCGAGCTCGAAAAAGGGAGGCCCGGATTCGATTAGAATCCGCAGCGTAGATGCCGAGTCCGTTTCGTCGCACCCTGCGCTCGCTCGAGGCAGACGGCACGCGTGCCTGGACCCTTCAGGTGATGCTGGTGACGCTGTTTCTGGCGGGATGGGCCGCTTGGTTTTTTCTGGCGCGGGTGTCGGTCTATGCGGTCACTCCGCAGGCGCGCATAGAGGCCGAGGAGGCAGCGCATCCACTACAGGCACCGGTGGCGGGCCGGGTAACGCTTGTGGATGCCACCCTCGAAGAGTGGGTCGAGCGGGGAGATGTTCTCTTCGAGCTTGGAGCGGAGGAGCAGGCGCGTTTGCTCGCGGCCAAACGCGACCAAGAGAATGCGATCGAGACCGAGATTCGAGTCCTGGGGGACAAGATTCAGATCGAGACAGGAGCGGTCACGCAGTCGAGCCGTGTGGGCCAGGCCGAGATCGATGAGGCCCTTGCCCGCTATCAAGAGGCCCAAACCGCGCTAGATCTCGCCAGACAGAAAGCCGAACGCTCAGAGGCGCTCGCAGCCCAGGGACTCCTTTCGGACAGCGAGGCGGAGACGGCGAGCTCCGAAGCGGAACAAAGCGAGCTCGAAACCCAGGCGCGTGCCGGGACCTTGAGGCGCCTACGGGCGGCGCGCGAGCTCTCGCAGTCTGACCGTCGCAGCGACGTGGGAGAGCTGCGACGCGAGACGGCCGAGCTCGAGGGTGATCTGTTTGAAGTCCGGGGTGAGGTGGCGCAGCTTGAGCACCAGCTGGAACTGCGCCGAGTGCGAGCCCCAACCGCGGGACGGATCGGGGAATTGGCGAGGGTCGAGGTCGGCTCCTTCGTGGACGAGGGCGATCGGCTGGGTGTCATCGTTCCCGAGGGCGATGTCAAGGTCGTTGCCGATTTCTCGCCGGCGAGCGCGGTTGGCCGTATCTCGCGAGGCCAGACCGCAAAGATCCGGCTCGACGGCTTTCCATCGATCCAGTATGGGGCCTTGACGGCGGTGGTGAGCCGGGTCTCCAGCGAACTGCGCGATGGCCGCATCCGGGTAGAGCTCGACATCGCCGGCGACACACCGACGGGTTTGCCGATTCAACACGGTCTTCCGGGCACCGCGGAGGTCCAGGTCGAGCGCATCTCACCCGCGGCCATGATGCTGCGGGCCGCCGGCAAGATCATCGGCAGACCGGCGGCGAGCGCGATGCCACCGGCAGAGGAACAAAGCTGAAAATCACTCGGCGAGGAATCTACCGCCGCCGTCTGATTGTGCCCGAGGTCGTCCAGACCTCGGCCATGGACTGTGGACCGGCCGCACTCAAGTGCCTCCTCGAGGGCTTTGGCGTGCGGGCGAGCTATGGCCGTCTTCGCGAGGCCTGTCAGATTGATCTCGACGGCACTTCGATCGATACCCTCGAAGAGGTAGCCAACGAGCTGGGACTGGAGGCCGAACAGGTCATGGTCCCCGCGGATCACTTGTTACTCGGCGGTGCTAGAACCCTGCCGGCGGTGGTGGTCGTCGAGCTCCCGAATCGGTTGACTCATTTTGTGGTGGTGTGGCGCCGCCACGGTGGTTTTGTACAGGTGATGGATCCGGCGACCGGGCGCCGTTGGCCCTCGGCCGATCGGTTTCGATCACAGCTCTACATCCACACGCATCGTGTCGCGGGTGTGGATTGGCGCCACTGGGCAGGCTCCGACGACTTCCTGACCCCGCTGGGTGTGCGCCTCGAAAGACTCGGGGCCAAAACCGGGGCGCGCAAGGAGTTGCTGGAGCAGGCAATCGATGATCCGTCTTGGAGATCCCTTGGCGCGCTCGACGCGTGCGCCCGAATGACGGCGGCGCTACTGGCATCGGGTGGGGTGAAGCAGGGTCGGGAAGCCACTCGGTTGTTGTCCTCGCTCTTCGAGAGGGATCGGCGAAGAGACCTCGACGCGGTCTGTCCGGAGGAGTACTGGTCGGTACGACCGGCCGAGACAGAGCGTGAGGAGTGGGAGCAGGATCTGGACTTTCGCGGTGTGGTGCTGGTGCGAGTGAGAGCGCGGCTCGAGGAGCGCGTCAAGGGACAAGTCAGTGTGAGTCACGTTCGGGAGGTGCAGAGCAAGGAGGCTTCGGTCGCAGCGCTCGCCGCCGAGGCCGGGAAGCTCTCGCCGGAGTTGGCTGCCGCCTTGACGGAGCCCGAGCCACGCCCAGGAAGGACGCTTTTTGCCTTTTTGCGTCGCGCCGGGACCTGGGTGCCGGCGGCTCTCGTGGGTCTGCTGGCGGTTGCGGCGGCGGGTGTGGTCTTCGAAGCGCTTCTTTTTCGGGGCCTGATCGATGTCGGCCGGGATCTGACCGTCTCCCATCAACGGCTCGCAGGTGTCGGCATCCTGGTTTTGTTTCTCGTGCTCAGCCTGCTGGTGGAGTTGCCCGCCACCCAGGGGGCGCTTCGTCTCGGCCGCCAGCTCGAAACGCGGCTGCGAATGGCGTTCTTGCGCAAGATCCCGCGTCTTCGAGATCGGTACTTCTCGAGCCGGTTGACATCCGACATGGCCGAGCGCAGCCACTCGGTGTACAAGTTGCGCCGAATACCCGAACTGGGCGAGTGGCTCCTGCGTTCGGTGTTCGAGCTCGTTTTGACCACCGCGGGAATCGTGTGGCTCGACCCCGGCAGTGCGCCCCTGGCGCTGGCGACGCTGGCCCTTGTGGTGCTGGTGCCGTTCCTCAGTTTGCCGATGATCCAGGAGCTGGACCTTCGGGTCCGGAGCCATACCGGGGCACTGAGCCGCTTCTACCTCGATGCGTTTCTCGGTCTTGCGCCGATCCGCACGCACGCCGCGGAGCGCCCGGTAGAAAGAGAGCACGAAGCACGCCTTCTGGAGTGGGCGGAGTCGCACCTTCTACGCGAACGGGTGACGTTGGTCGCCGATGCGATCCTCCATGTGATCGGTCTCGGGATGGTGGCGTGGCTGATTTTCGACCACCTGGCGCGAAATGGATTGACCGGTAGCGTCCTGTTGCTCGTCTACTGGGGTCTGAGCCTCTTTGGTCTGGGTCAATTGGTCTCGCTGATGCTGGGGCAGCAATACCCTTCCTACCGGAATATCACCTTGCGGCTTCTCGAACCTCTGGGAGCAAGAGAGTCCGCACAGCCGCAGGAAGAGAGTGAGGTCGAGAGCGACGGTGACCGGCTGGTCCGACCGACGGGTACCACCTTGACATTCGACAACGTCGCGGTGAGGGCTGGTGGTCACACGCTGATCCGTGACGTCGGATTCGAGATTCGAGGTGGTGACCACGTGGCGATCGTCGGACCCTCCGGCGCCGGCAAGTCGACTCTGGTGGGTGTCCTTCTCGGTTGGAACCGAGCTGCGGTGGGTCGAGTTCGGATCGACGGTCGGGACCTCGACGAGCGAGAACTTGTCCGGTTGCGTCGCGAGACCGCCTGGGTGGATCCGGCGGTACAACTATGGAATCGCTCGCTGCTCGAAAACGTCCGCTATGGACTGCGACCCGAAGCCAACCCAGACTTGGCCGAAGTGATTGACCGGGCCGAGTTGCTGAGCGTGCTCGAGCTGCTTCCCGACGGTCTGCAGAGTCGTCTTGGCGAAGCGGGCGGGTTGGTTTCGGGGGGCGAGGGCCAGCGGGTGCGGCTCGCGCGAGCGATGCTTCGCGAGCGGACCCGTTTGGCGATTCTGGATGAGCCCTTTCGCGGTCTCGACCGCCAGCAGCGCGGCAAGCTGCTCAAACGAGCGCGCGAGCTTTGGCAAGACGCAACGCTTCTCGTTGTGACGCACGATGTTTCCGAGACCCGGGACTTCCCGCGTGTCCTGGTCCTCGACGGCGGTCGCGTGGTCGAGGACGGAGCGCCGGAAGAGCTTGCCGATTTGCCCGGGTCTCGCTACGCGGCGATGCTCGAGGCTGAGGAGGCGGTCCGCCGGGGACTGTGGTCGAGTGAGGTCTGGCGCCGGCTGAGAATCGACAGCGGCTGGTTGCTCGAGGCGAGGGGAGAAGGTCGATGACAGCGACGGCGCTCGCCTCCGCCATCTGGCCGCTCGAGCGGCTGGGCGAGGCAATCGAACTGCTCTCACGGCGTGCCGGGGGCCGTATTGCACAACGCGCAGGATTCGAAGCGGGCGTCGGTGAGGTGTCGCCGCCGCCGCTCTCGCTGGGCGAGGACGATCGGGGTCTCGATCGTTGGATCCGTGCGGTCGCGGGTCGCCGAGGTCTGTCCGTCGAGGAGACCGAGACGACCTGGGGTGATGCCGAGACATTTGTTCGCAGGACGGCACCGGCTCTGCTGCGGCTCGGAAGGGGAGGCGAGACGAGCTTTCTGGTTCTCGAAAAACTGCGCGGCCGGAACCGCGTGGCGTTGGCGGCACCCGATGGTCGCCGGGTGATGGTTGGAGCGAGACAGATCGCGGAGGTCCTGCGTCAGGGCTCCGACGCCGAAAAGGAGCGCGAGGTCGAGACGATTCTCGAGGCAGCCGGTGTTGCCGCGCGGCGACGAGCGCGAGTCCGTGAAGCGCTCCTGGCTCAGCGTCTCGAGAAGACACCCCTGGGACCCGCCTGGCTTCTCGAACCGGAGCCGGGCGCGAGCTTCGCTCGTCAGCTCGCGCGCGCCGGCATTCCGGTCCTCGTCGGGAACATCGTGCTCGCTCACGTTCTTCAATACGTGTTGCTCGTCCTTTCCTGGTGGGTATTGGGAAAGGGAGTGCTCGCCGGGCGGCTCGAGCCGGGCTGGCTCTTGGCGTGGCTGGCTCTGCTTCTGAGCATGATTCCATTCGTCGTCTGGGAGTTCTGGTTGGTCGTTCTGGTGACGACTCGCGGTGGCGCTCTTCTCAGGCGAAGACTCTTCGCCGGCAGTCTCAAGCTCGAACCGGACGAGGTTCGCCACCAGGGAGCCGGTCAGTTTCTGGGCCGCGTCATCGACGCCGAGGCCTTCGAATCGCTAGCGCTCTCGGGTGGGCGAACGGGCGTGATCGTTGTCGCCGAGCTCCTGATCGCGCTGCCAGTCCTGGCCGTTGGCGCAGCCGGATGGGCCCATGCCGTTCTGCTTCCGGTATGGATCGTCTCGACTCTTTGGTTGTGGCGGCGCTATCTCGCGCGCCGTCGAGAGTGGACCTCGGAGCGACTCGGGATGACCCACGATCTGGTCGAACAGATGGTCGGTCATCGTACGCGCCTGGCTCAGCAACCACCGGAGCGCTGGCACGAGGGTGAAGACCAGGGAGTGGAGCGCTATCTGGATCTCTCCCGTGCGATGGATCGTTCGGCGACCGCTCTCAAGACCTTGCCGCCACGCGGCTGGTTGTTGCTCGCGGTCCTGTTGCTGGCTCCAGCCTTTGTCGCGGGAAGCGCCTCGATTGCTTCGGTCGGTATCAGCGTCGGTGGGATTCTGCTTGTCTACCGATCGCTCACCAAGCTGGTGCGCGGGTTGGCGGACCTGGCGTCGGCCATGGTTGCGTGGGGCAACGTCGAGCCGCTGTTTGCTGCCGCGGGCCGCGCCGAGACGCTGGCGGCTCCCGAAGTTGCGGCGGCAAAGCCATCGGACGGCGGTGGTCCCGGAACGCGCCGCAGCCCGTTTCTCGAAGCTCGCGAGGTCTCGTTCAGTTATACCGGTCGTGCCGATCCCGTGCTCCGGGGATGCCAGCTCGAGGTCTCAAAGGGCGATCGCTTGCTTGTCGAGGGTCCTTCGGGAAGCGGCAAATCGACCCTTGCGGCGCTGCTGACCGGTTTGAGGCAGCCCGCCTCCGGTCTGCTGCTTCTCGAAGGACTCGATCGCCAGACACTCGGGTCCGACGGCTGGCGGCGACGAGTCTCCGCGGCGCCCCAGTTCCACGAAAACCACGTGCTGACCGACACCCTTGCCTTCAATCTTCTGATGGGACGCCAGTGGCCGCCCGGGCGCGGCGATGTTCCGGAAGCCGAGGAGATCTGCCGCGAGCTCGGTCTTGGGAAGCTGATCGAGCGAATGCCGGCGGGGCTCCAGCAGATGGTTGGCGAGTCCGGGTGGCAGCTCTCACACGGCGAGAAGAGCCGGCTCTATATCGCCCGGGCGCTGCTCCAGAAGACCGATCTCGTGGTGCTCGACGAGAGCTTTGCCGCCCTCGACCCGGAGAACCTGCAAATGGCGCTCGAGTGCGTGTTGAGACGGGCCGAGACCGTCATGGTCGTGGCGCATCCGTAGGGGGGAGATGGAGGATGCCTATCCCCAACTAGTTCTTGGCTGTTTGCCTTCCTCGCTCAGCGTCGCCAGATTCTTCTGCCAGTACAAGAACCTTCGCCTTCGGACTTCTTCGTTTTCCTTCGCGGATCTTCGGAAGGCCGCGAAAACCACAGAAACGTGATCTTGTTGGGGCGCACATATGTTCAGGACGTCGGCGACCGCTGTTAAGGTAGGTTTAGCGACGCAAAACAAAGCTGGGCGTTTTGATGAATTCTGGTCGATCGGGATCACGGGACCCATTGCGAGAGGTTGTCCCAGACCTCAAGACGCGTGGGTTCCGGTTGGGAGAGTGGACGGTAAGGCCCTCGCGCGGCCGCATTCGAAGCGCTGGTGGAAGAGCACACCTGACGCCCCAACAGATGGCGGTCTTGGTACACCTTGCAGTGCGGGAGGGGAAGGTGGTTTCGAAGCGGGAGCTTCTGGACTCTGTTTGGGGCGGCGCGGTAGTCGAGGAAGGGGCGCTGGCTCGTTGTATCTCGGAGCTGCGGTCTGTGTTGGGGGACGATGCGAGAGCGCCCAGCTATATTCAGACGGTGCCGACTCGCGGCTATCGGCTGATCGCCACGGTCCAGACCGAGTCGAAGAGTGCGGACCGTTCTCTTGGTAATAGTCGGTGGATGACGGCCGGCGCCAGTGCCTTTGCAGTGGCGGTCGTCGCTGGAGGTGTAGCGTTCTGGGGGCTCGATCGCGGCCGATCTTCGGGCGGGGGTGGCCTTACGGCGAGCTTGCAGACGGTCGCAGGTCCTTCGGTGGCCGTCCTCGGCTTTCGCGACCTCTCGAAGGACCCTGCGCTGTCGTGGGTGGCGGCGGCGCTCCCCGAGCTGTTGGCAAGTGAATTGTCGCAATCGTCAGCCTTGAGGGTGGTGCCGGCCGAGAGTGTTCTGCGCATGATCCAAGAGCTCTCGATCCCGGAGATGGCCAGCTTGGCGCCTGCGACTTTGGCACGGGTCGGCGCGAGGTTGGGTGTCGAGTATGTCGTGCTTGGCTCGTATGTGAGTGTTCCGCGAGCGGACGGTGGGCAAGTGCGTGTGGATACGCGGATCCAGAAGGTTCCAAGCGGTACAACGACCTCGAGCTGGGTGCAGACTGGTTCGGCGGAGGAGATTCTCCAGCTGGTGTCCTTGGCCGGCACCCGTCTACGGGAGGCACTTGGAGGAGAGAGCTGGGTGGGTGATGCGCGTGAAGCCGCGCCACATCTGTCGGGCGATCCGACGGCGCTGCGACTTTACTTCGATGGGAACCGGAAGCTTCGACAGTTCGATGCAGTCCAGGCAAGGGAGTTGCTCGAGCAATCCCTCGAGGTGGATCCGGGCCAACCGTTCGGCTGGCTGGCGATTTCTCAAGCGTGGTCGGCCATGGGATATGACGCCAAAGCGACCGAGGCAGCCGTGAAAGCGCGAGAGCTGAGTACCGCGTTGCCACGCGAATACCGGCTTTGGATCGAGGCACACGCCCTGACAACTGCCGCGAAGTGGGACGAGGCGATCGAGATCTACAAGGCTCTTCGGATCTTCTCTCCTGCGGATTCCGAGTACGGTTTGCTATTGGCTCATAGTCTGAACCAGTCAGGCCAGCCTACGGACGCTATTCTTCTCTTGGACCAGCTTGGGCAAGGACCTGTGTCGAGCCTAACGGACCCGCGGATACCCCTGAGCCTGTCTCGTTCCTACGCCCTTGTAGGAGATCATCGGCGGTCCGTCGATGCGGCTCGAAGCGCAGCGAGCGCTGCGTTGGCCGAAGGGGCACGCCTAGTCGTTGCCCAAGCTAGGCACGCAGAGGCATCTTCGCTGCATTCGCTGGGTGAAGTGGCCGCCGCCAAGCTGGCGCTCGACGAAGCGATGAGAGACTTCGTAGTTGCCGGAGATAGCCGTAGTGAAGCTCGTGCTTCCTTGACGTCGGCCAGTTGGGATGAAAGAGGGGGCGATCTGAACGCGGCCAGCGCGGCGCTGGGGAGAGCCCAAGAAGTCTTTCAACTCATTGGCGATCAAGCGGGCAAAGCGACCGCGCTAGCGGCGAGAGCCGACCTGTTTTCCACGACCGGTCAGGTCGTCGACGCGGAGCGAATGTATAAGGAATCTCTCGCTATCTTCAGGGAGACGGCTGACAGGGCCGGGGAGGCAAGTGCCTTGTTCGGACTGGGAAATCTGTTCGGCCGGCGAGCGCGGCCTGACATTGCCGTGCCGTTCTACGAGAGCGCGTTGAAGATCCACTCCGAGATCGGGAACCGAGAACGCGAGGCCCAAACGCAGTTCCATTTGGGGAAGCTCGACATGATCGGTGCTCGCCCAGTGAGCGGACTGCGGAGAATGAAGAAGGCGGAAGCGGTCTTCTCCGAGCTGGGTCTAGAACAACACCTTAGCTCTTGTTGGAACGATCAAGGCCAGTTGCTTCTTAATATGGGCAGTCTCGAGAGTGCCGAGCGCGAGTTCGCAAGAAGCCTAGAACTCGCTCGGAAAACCGGGAACGATCGCGCTCTTTTTGTGGCGAAAATGGGAGTAGGCCGCGTCGAAAGGGAACGATCCCAGCTTAAAGGCGCTCGCGCTACGTTCGAGCAAGTTCTAGCGGAAGAGATGAAGAGGCACCGACCCCGCGGCATAGTACCAGCGAGAGCATTCTTGGCCACCGTCTTGTTGGAACTGAGAGAGTTCGAGGAGGCGGAGGCAATGGGAAGGCAGGCGGTGAAAGAAGCGATGGCTATTGAGTACTTCGTGGCGTCTGCCGTCCATTTTCTGGGCCAGACGCTTATGGAACGCGGCAAGTACGGAGAGGCAGAAACGGTGCTAGCTGGAGCGTTGGACCGCGACCAGGGGCTGCTTGATGGCAGCCTCGAACTAAAGGTCTCGTATTCCCGGGTGCAGGGCTTGGTTGGAAACGAAGTGCAAGCGAGAGACCGCCTGGTTGAGGTAATACGCGAAACACGTAAGGGAAGTAATTGGCAGATAGAGGGCCAAGCCAGGTTGGCTCTGGGAGAGCTCGAGATGAACAACGAAGGGATCGAGCAGGGTGTGCAGATCCTCCAGGCACTTGAGGCCGAGGCGTCCGGCAAGGGTTGGGAACTCCTCGCCTCAAAGGCGAGGCGGCTTCTCTCTGAACAGGGGGGCGGAGCCCCGTGATGTGGGCTCAGTAGCAAATGCAGCCGTTAGATAAGGCGAGCTCTCTGGCAACTCGGCCCCGTTAGCTCTTCCGACTGGCTGGCTGGGATATCTCAGCGCATTGCTCCTACTCTCCAGGTACTTGTTGAAGCTCCGTCAACCTGTCGTGCGCAGCTTGCGTCCGCCGATGTTCGGGGCCGAGTCCCGCCCTCAAGTCCTCGAGCCCGTGGACGAGCAACGGCTCGGCTTCCTCGAAGCGTCCCAGTTTCGCTAGACAGTGTCCGAGAAACGATCTGGCTTCGGCTGTGCGCCAGTGGCCTGGAGGCAACGCGGTTTCGAAGACGAGGAGGCCCTGCCGTAAAGGCGTCTGGGCGCTTTCAGGGTCGTTCTGTTCGAGAAGCACGGCACCCAGATTCTTGAGCGAGATAGCAATGTCCGGGTGGATGCTGCCGTGAACATTGCGGCGGATCTCCAGGGCCTCGCGGTGGGCAGACTCAGCCGCGGCCAGATCGCCCTTGCGCTGCAAGGTGACCGCGAGGTTGCTGATGAGGGTCGCCACGGTAGGGTGGTTTCGTCCGCCGGTTCGGCTACGTGCTTCGATCCCTCGGCGGTAGAGTTCTTCGGCGCGCTCATACTCGCCCAGCTCTTGGTGGAGCCGCGCCACGTTGTTGAGACTCTCGGTGACGGTGGGGTGCTCGTCGCCGAGGAGTTTGCGCCGCACATTGTAGGCCTCGCGAAACAGGGGTGCCGCGGCGTCCAAGTCGCCACTCACCGCGAGCGGCACGGCCAGATTGTTGGCTGCTTCGGCGACCAGCGTGTGCTCGGGCGGAAAGATCTCACGTCGGATGTCGAGAGCCTCACGAAACAGCAGCACGGCTCCTTCAGTATCGCCGACCTTGTCTCGCAGGATCGCAAGCTCGCCAAGCGAAGCCGAGAGCTCGGAACGCGTGCGCCGCGATTGCCGCAGGATGCCTATCGCCAGCCGGTAGAGTTGCTCCGCCTCGTCAAAGTTGCCGACTTCGCGTTCCAGGGTACCGAGGTTGTAGAGGCTCTGGGCCACGTCGGGGTGGTTGTCGCCGAGAGCTCCGATGCGCAGCTCGAGGGCTCTACGAAACAGCGGGCCGGCGCCCTCAAATTCCCCTTTGGAGCGCAGGACGATACCCAGGTTGTTGAGAGTCTGGGCAGCGGCGAGACTATCGATTCCGACTGTTTGTTCGCGGGTGGCCAGGGTACGCCGGAGCAAGACCTCGGCAGAATCGTAGAGCCCGAGGTTGCGATAGACATTGCCGATCGCCTCCATCAGAGTCGCGCGGACGATCGGCTGATCGGTGAGCTCCTGAGCGACACGGGCGGCCCCCTGGTCGAGGATCTCGCGGGCGGTGATGGTCTCGCCGCCGGCTTGGTCGGGGTTTGAAAGTTGGAAGATTCCCTGAAGAAAGCGGACGACCTGCTCGGCGCGGTCACGCTCGAGCTGTGCCTGGTCTCGTTCTGCAGCGGCTTGGCGCGCCTGGAGAGACACGACGACGGAGAAGCCAATCAAGAGAGCGAGAAAAGCGGCGGCGACGGCGGTGGCAACACGGTTGCGCCGCAGGAACCGTGAGACGCGGTACAGGAACTGATCGCCGCGGGCGAGGACCGGCTCGCCGTCGAGATGCCGCTGCAGGTCATCGGAGAACATCCGAACGGATGCGTAGCGACGATCCGGCTCCTTGCGCAACGCGGTCAGTAGAATGTTGTCGAGATCCCCGGCGAGCTCCTTCCTGAGCCGAGCGAGTGGGGTTTTTCGGCTTGCGGCGATGGTCTCCGGTGGGGTCGAGTCGTTGCCGTCAGCCGCCCCTTCGATTCGGTCGATGGCGACGCTCGGGGCGTCCGGCTCGACATCGAAAACGACCCGTTCTACCTCCTTGATCGAGCTCTCACCAAAGCGGTACGGGAATCGTCCGGTCAGGAGCTTGAAGAGCAGGACACCGAGCGAGTACACGTCACTTGCGGTGGTG
>JAOTZA010000226.1 GCA_029861655.1 Acidobacteriota bacterium
AAAACTGCTGGCCAGCGTGAAGATAGACGGCCCCTGGATGACATTCGCGCAGCACTCTGGCGCCATCCACCGTGCCGATCAGCCTTCCGCTGGGTGATTCGAGAATCGCCGTCGACTCGCCGGCGCCGCGCAACCCGACCTCGCGCTGCGGCCTCTTGCGTCGCGTACCGATCTCTCCCGTCTCCGCCGACTCGATCAAGCTCCCTCGCCGCAAGAGGTCACCCACAACAGGAGCGTGCGCCTCGAGGTACGCCGCATCCCGGTCACGGTGAAGCGACAACTCCGAGGCGGCGCAAACCAGGTGGGCCTGGCTGACAGGCTCGTTCGAAGGATCGACGATCAAACGCTCGTAAGGCCGCTCGATCAGCTCGAGCGGATGTTGCAGGAGGTACTGGTCGAGCGCATCCGGAAGGGCCACCATGGCGGTGATCGACTCGCGCCCCGAGCGCCCGACCCGGCCCGAGCGCTGCCAGGTCGCCATCACACTGCCGGGGAACCCCACCAGGATGCACGCATCAAGACCGCCGACGTCGATCCCCATCTCGAGGGCGGAGGTCGAGATCACCCCGTTCAATCGCCCGTCAAACAGATCGCGTTCGATTTTCCGGCGCTCGCCGGGCAAGAAGCCCGACCGGTAGCTCGCCACCTTGGCCGCCAGCGTCGGTTCTTGCTGCCGCAGCCACGAGTAGAGCAATTCGGTGATCCTTCGCGCCTTGGTGAAGACGATCGTCTTGAGGCCCTTCTTGAGGAACTCGATCAGCAGGTCGAGGGACAGCGTGTAGGGACTCGTCGCAGCACGGAAGAGAAGGAAGTGCCTCCCCTGCTGCGGCGACCCGCTGTCGCGAACCCAGTGAAACCCCCGGCCCGCCAGACTCCCCGCGAATTCACCAGCGTTGGCTGCCGTCGCCGACGACGCGATGAGTCGCGGTTCCGAGCCCTCGGTGCGGCACAGACGCACCAGCCGCTGCAGAACGTGATGAAAGTGGCTGCCAAAGATGCCGCGGTAGGTATGCAGCTCGTCGAGGACGATCCACTTCAGATCGCGCAGAAAAGGCGACCAGCCCCGCCACGATGCCAAGATGCCCAGATGCAACATATCCGGGTTGGAGATCACTACCCGCGGGAAGGTCTCCTTGATCTCGGCGCGTTGCTTGGGATCGGTATCCCCGTCGTAGACCGCGGCTAGCGGCATTTTTGCCGGTCCCGCGTCTACTATGGCGCCATCAGAGACACTGGGCAATTGGAGCCCCGCGGTGCTCGCCATCATCTCGAGCTTGCCCAGCTGGTCGCGCCCGAGCGCCTTCAAGGGATAGAGAAAGAGCGCTCGGCCCGGGCCTCCGGCCAGCGCTTCCTCGAGAACCGGTAGCTGAAAGACGAGCGACTTGCCGCTGGCGGTCGGCGTCGTGATCAGGACGTTCTCACCGCGTCGCAGGGCCGTCAGCCCGTCGGCCTGATGAGTCCACAGACGCGACACACCCACCGCAGCCAGAGACCGCCCCAGTTCCTCCGGAAGCGGCGGCTCGAGGACGCCAAAGCGCTCCGGGGTCGGCGGCAGATAGATCGTCTCGACGAGCTGCGGCGCAAAGCGGGAGCTCGCCTCCAACCCTTCGACGATGTTCGAGACCTGATCGACCATCGACATCCGGGCATCTTAGCGCTGGTATTTCTGCCACGTATAGAATGCCAGCATGCTGAGAAGAATAGCCGCCGTTCTCCTCGGGGTCATTACTGCCTTTGTCCTCGTAGCCGTGATTCAGAAGCTGGGGCATTCGGTTTATCCACCGCCCCCGGGCCTGAGCCTGGATGATCCTGAGACCTGGAAGGCGTACGTCGCTGAACTGCCACCTGGCCCCTTTTTCTTCGTGCTAGCGGCCTGGGCACTCGGAACGCTCGGAGGCGGCTTCGTCTCGGCCCGCATCGCCCAAGAGAAACCACTCCTCTATGCGCTCGTCGTTGGCGCGGTCGTCATGATCGCAAGCATTGCGCAGCTCGTGGCAATCCCACACCCGATCTGGTTCACCATTGCGGCGATACTCCTGATTCCGGCAGCAGCGTACGCAGCCGCTCGGCTCGCGCCCGCTCCGGCCTAGTCAGCACCAAACGGTAGGCCGGTAGGGGCAGGCACTTATTCGGGCAGCACTATCCGGGCACCTAAATCTTGCGCGACTTGGAAGCGTCTGGCACTTGCTCTGGACGACAAGCGCTTTCGCTTGCCGGCCCTGCGCTGGATTGAGCACTGGAGGGGCCGCGATGCCGAGCGCTGGCATCTGCGGACGACGACGCTGCCCGGACACGGGCACTTCTCCGCAGCGCCGGAAGCCTTCCGCCGGGGGATGCGCTGGCTGTTCGCTACGCCCGGCGACTCGTCGGAATCCTCCACCCGGCAACAGTAGACGTGGGACCTCCGGACTCGCTGGAATTGTCTGAGAGGCGAACCGCGAGCTACCTCTCTCGGATGTGATTAGATACCCGCCCGATGCGTCGCCGACACCTAGCCATTCCGGTTGCCTTGGCAGCCCTTTCGATTTCGTCGGTTCTCGCCGCCGCAGAGGGGTCCCGGTCGGCCTCACCGATCGCCATGGTCATTCACGGCGGCGCCGGGACAATCGAGCGCGAAGACCTGTCAACCGAGCTCGAAGCAAGCTATCGGGACAAGCTCAAAGAAGCTCTGCTCGTCGGTCACGGAATCTTGAAACAGGGCGGAACGAGCCTCGACGCCGTCGAGGCCACTATCCGACTTCTCGAGAACTCACCTCTGTTCAATGCGGGCAAAGGCGCCGTTTTCACCGCGGCTGGAAAGAACGAGCTCGACGCATCGATCATGGAAGGGCACACCTTGCGTGCCGGCGCGGTAGCGGGAGTCACGACCTTGAAGAACCCCATCTCCGCAGCGCGTGCGGTCATGGAAAAGACAAGACACGTGTTGCTCGCGGGAGAGGGCGCTGACCGCTTTGCCGCCCAGATCGGACTAGAACAGGTACCGAGCGACTACTTCTTCACCGAGCGCCGCTGGCAGGCTCTCGAGAAGCGGCGCGCAGAGGAACGACACAAGGAGTCCGAAGCCGACAAGACCATGGGTACTGTCGGCGCGGTGGCCCTCGACCGCAAAGGAAACCTCGCCGCCGGCACTTCGACCGGCGGTATGACCTTCAAGAAACACGGACGCGTCGGAGACTCACCGGTCGTGGGTGCGGGAACCTATGCCAACGCCAAGTGCGGCGTCTCTGGGACCGGTCACGGTGAGTTCTTCATCCGCTACGCCGTGGCCCATGACATCTGCGCCCGGGTCGAATACCTGGGCCTCTCTATCCAGGAGGCCGCACGCCAGATAGTCCTCGAGGATCTGGTCGAAGCCGGCGGCAGTGGCGGTGTCATCGCCCTCGGCGCCGATGGCACACCGGCTCTGGTCTTCAACACCAGTGGCATGTATCGCGGCTTTGTCGATGACTCGGGAAAGACCCACGTCGGCATCTATCAAGAACCAATCTACAAACAGTGACCTGGCGGCTCCGCTCGGAGTCAAGGCCGCCGCCGATCATTCAGCAACTCAAAAAGGAGAGAGACACATGCCAGTACGTTCAGCAAGTGCCCGTTGGGACGGAGACCTCAAAACCGGAGGAGGTACCATGAAACTAGCCAGCGGCGCCTATGAAGGGAAATACTCCTTTGGCTCGCGCTTCGAGGAAGCCCCCGGGACCAACCCGGAGGAACTGATCGCCGCAGCGCACGCCGGTTGTTTCTCGATGGCTCTGACCGTCGGTCTGGGCCGCGCCGGTTTCAACCCCGAGAGCGTCGAGACGTCGGCCAAAGCGCATCTCGAAAAGGGAGAGGGTGGGTTCTCGATCACCCGGATCGAGCTCACGACGCATGCGGTTGTGCCGGACATCGACGAGAAGACCTTCCAGGAGCACGCCGAAGGCGCCAAGGCCAACTGCCCGGTCTCCAAAGCGCTGGCCGGGGTCGAGATCTCCCTCTCGGCGACACGGGCATCCTCTTAGTCGGGCACCGCCCGATGCGCTACCTGGCGGCGCGCCGCGAGCGTCCCGGAGCGAGCCTCTCTTCGCTCGCGAAGGGACGGCTCCGGCGCGCCCCGTCGGGAGACCTCGCGAGCGCCGCGTTAGCCCTCCGGCCCGGCCACCCCGCGAAAACCGGCACCACTGAGCCCGCTCTCCAAGCTGCTATCGTCTCGCCCGGAGGACAAACCGATGACGGGTAGAGCCAAACCGACTTCGACCGCCGGCTTGACCGGATTGCTCGTCACGTTTCTCTGGATGGTCGTTACCGCCCCGGCGGCCCATTCGTGGGGCGCCAAAGGACACCGCACCGTCGCGCAGATAGCCGAGAACCACCTCTCGGACACAGCGCGTACCGCGGTCCGAGACCTCACCGGAGCCAAAACCCTGGCGATGCTCGCGGCGTGGCCCGACTCCCTCTACTCGGAATCCGCGTGGGGCTTCGCCAGCCCCTGGCACTACGTCTCGATCGACGAGGACAAGAAACTCGAAGACATCATGAAGAACGCCGAGACGAGTCTCGACCCCGACAATCTCATCGAGGCGATCGAGTATCTGAGCGATGTCCTGCGAAGGGACCAAGAGAAGAGCCGAAACTTCGCGGATCTCCTCGCATGTCGCGCGCCTCGGGGTTCCGAGAGTCTCGACAGTTGTCGGAGCGTGAAACCTCGAGACGGCTCGACCGAGCTCACGGCGTTGAGCTTTCTCGTCCACTTGGTGGGCGATGTGCACCAGCCCTTACATGTTGGTCGTCGCGGCGACCAGGGCGGAAACCGTGTTGCGGTCAACTGGTTTGACGAGGTCCGAAACCTCCACTCCGTGTGGGACAGCGGTATGATCGAAAAAGAGGGGCTGAGCTTCACAGAGCTGGTCGATTTCATCGAGGCCGAGCTGGGCGGGACCGTCGATGTCGGAGAGTCGGATGTGCGGGATTGGGCGAGCGAGTCGATCGCCTACCGGCACCAAGTCTACGAAGTCTACGACCGGACCGATCGCGACAACCACCTCCCCGACCTCAGCTGGGGCTACAAGCACGACCATATCTCGATGGTCAAGAAGCGCCTCTACCAGGGTGGTCTCAGGCTGGCCGCGCTTCTGAACTCGATCTACGACTAGTGGACCGGCCCACTAGCCGCAGTCCGGAGCGGCCGCCAGGATTGCCTGGAGCAGGTCCCTGTCCTCGGGCAGGATCCCCGAGGCCGGCAACCTGGGGGTCAACGTCCACCAGTCGCAGTTCTCTTCAAAGACGCTTTGGAAGATCGGCAGCGACTCCTCGAGCCGCCCGGCTCCAACCATCGTAATGGCCTGCCAGTAGCGGATCTCCGTATTCTGCGGCTCCATCTCGGCGGCGGTTCC
>JAOTZA010000227.1 GCA_029861655.1 Acidobacteriota bacterium
CCTCTACGGGCGATCGATTGCGTAACGGCTCGGTAGGAGTCTCCCTCAGGGACGTTTGACCGAGCGCATAGCAAGGACTCGCGGAGTCCAAGCGAGATCCGGCGTGAGGGAAACCGAGGCGCGCGCCTCCAGATCACCGGAGTCCGAGGTGCGCGCGCCGTGCCCTGTGGAGACTCCTACCGGGCCGTTTACGCTCATGTTGTTTCTCAGCACGCGACCAGGCAGCTCGGTGGCGCCCTCAGCTCGACGAAGGTCACGCTTTGCCGCCCGGGGGCTGGCGGCGGTTGAGGTGGTTCAGCTTTGAGTGTCGTCCATGTCCAGGAACTTCTCCTCGAACTGGTCGGGGGGGATCGGCTTCGAAACCGAGAAGCCTTGAAAAAAACCGCAGTGCAGATCTTTGAGATGCTGGTGTTGTTCGCTGGTTTCGACACCCTCGGCGACGACATCGATACCCAGGTTGGAGGCCATCCGGATGATCGTCCGCACCAGCTCGTGCTGTTTGTTCTCGGACCCCATCTTGCGAATAAACGAGCGGTCGATCTTGAGAGAGTCGACCGGGAACCGGTTGAGATAGGCCAGAGAGGAGTAGCCGGTGCCGAAATCGTCGATCGCCACGATAACGCCCATCCGCTGGATCGCGTGGAGCATGTCGATGGCCCGCTCCATGTTGTCTACAAACGCGCTCTCGGTTACCTCGATCTGCAGCGAACGCGGTTCGAGTTTGGAGGCCTTGAGCGCTTCTTCTATCTGGTGTACCAGCCTTGGGTGATTGAACTGTTTGGGCGACAGGTTGACGCTGACCGTAAAGTCTTTGGTTCGCGGATGATTGCTCTGCCAGGTTCGCAACTGGCGGCAGGCTTCTTCCAAGACCCAGCGGCCAATTGGTAGAATCAATCCTGTCTCCTCGGCCGCAGGGATGAAATCGTAGGGACCCAGGAGGCCGCGGTCCGGGTGTGCCCAGCGGATGAGAGCCTCGAAGCCGACGACCGAATCGTCGGAGATCGCAATGATCGGTTGGTAGTGAAGGAGGAACTCGTGACGCTCGACAGCGCGCCTCAGGTCGGTCTCGACGCGTAGCTGCGCCACCGCCTGGTCACGCATGTCTTGATCAAAGAGCAGGTGACGGCCCGTGCCCTTGGCCTTGGCTCGATACATTGCGGTGTCGGCGTCACGCAAGAGCTCATGGGCCTTCTCGCGACCGCTGACGCTGAGGGCGATCCCGACGCTGGCAGAGGTGAAGACCTCCTCGTCGCCGATCGAAAACGGGTGGTGAAGCTCCTCCCGGATTCTCTCGGCGACTTTGATCGCATCATCGGTGTCGTGAATTGCCTCGAGGAGGATCGTGAACTCGTCGCCGCTCATCCTGGCCACGGTGTCACCCGGTCGCAGACAGGACCGCAGCGTCTCGGCCACCTGGACCAGCAACTGGTCGCCGGCGAGATGCCCGAGACTGTCGTTGACGACCTTGAAGCGGTCGAGATCGAGGAAGAGCACCGCGTTCATGCGCCCCATGCGGCGGCGGTTCCGGCGCAATGCGTTGGTTAGTCGATCCAGAAAGAGTGCCCGGTTGGGGAGGCCCGTGAGAGGGTCGTGGACCTTGCGCTCGGTGATGTCGGTCTGTGAGCCGGCGATGCGCGTCGCTCGGCCCTCTTCGTCGCGAACGGCCACTCCCCGGGCCAGCATCCATCGATAGTCGCCGTCTTTGTGCAACATCCGGTGTTCGTTGCGCAGCGAGTCGGCAAGCCCCGCGAGATGTCTGTCGAGGTCGTTCTTGAGACCGTCGAGATCCTCCAGATGAACGCGCGAGAACCAGGTGTCCGGACCGTCGGTTAGCTCTCGCGGCTCGAAGCCCAACATGGACTTCCATCGCGTGGAAAGAAAGATCTCGCCGCTTTTCAAGTTCCAGTCCCACAGTCCGTCGTTGGCGCCGGTCAGGGCGAGGGCATACCGTTCCTCGCTCTCGCGCAGCTCTTCTTGGGCACGTTTGCGATCGGTGATGTCTTGGGAGATCGAGACGATTCCGGTCGGTGTCCCCTGGGCATCGAGCACGACATCGGAGAGGATCTCGACGGGGAAGGAAGCACCGTCGCGTCGAATGTTGATGCTCTCGCGACGCCAGCTGTTGAGCCGGCGTAGCTTGTCTCGCTCCATCGGCTCGTGACGGAGGGCGTCGGGTGCGAAGAAGGCCGCATCCTTCCCCAGGAGCTCGGCCTTGGAATAGCCGTGCATCTCCGCTTCGGCCCGATTGAGGTAGAGAATCTTGCGCTTGCAGTCGGTGATCGTGACCCCGACCTGCATCGTGTCGAACGCCTTCTCGAGTTGTTGGAGTCGCTCGATCAGCTCAGGGCCGCTGAGCGAAGAGAGTGTGTCTTCTTGTTCCACCGTGGGTTGGGGTCGGGAAGAATCCTTGCCTCAAGGCAACCTAGCACAGCGCCCGAGTGTGTAGTGTGGGCCGTTTCACATGGTGCGAGAAGGAAGACTTCGAGCCCGACGGCCACGACCCGCAGCAGGCGGCGCGACAGCTGTCCCAAGTGGTCGATCTCAGTCGTAAACGCCGTCGGCGAACCAGTCGCCCGTGGTCGCTCTGCGATAAATGCGGTAGATGCCGCCATCGCTCAGTTCGACGTCCCAGTAGTCGCGTTGGGCCGGTTTCGAGGACCACCAGGATTGTTCGACGGTCCAGGGTCCGGATGCGATCTTGACCTTGCCTTGGATATGGAGAGCCTTGTCCTTTTCGATGTGAATGGAACGGATCGAGAGCGGTCGTTCGGGCGGCCGAGAGCACAGAACTTCCAGGGGAGCCGGTGGTCTCAAGACGCGAACCGCGAGAAGGCCTTTGCCGGATGGGGGGTCCAGAGAGTTTGTGGGAGGTGCCGGCGGAGAATAGTCCAGCAGCCGGAAGTCTTCGGGAAGATGAGTATCGGCGACCCGTGGAGCGCCGACCCGGTCGGGACCGAGTATCGAGAACAGCCGCGCCAGACCGGTAGCGAGCTTGTCCGGAGAGAGCGCGGCCGGGCCAAAGAGAGTCAGCTGGGCCTCGCGTGGGCGATCGGGTCGAGCACTGAAGGTGAATCCGATTACCGGGGCGCCGGGAGTTTTCTTCTCCAGGTCCAGATGAATCAAGGTGAGCAGGGTTTTGACGTCGCGTGTTGGAGCCGGGAGCAGTATGGAACGGTCGTCGAAGCCGTCGGGCTCGAGCCGCAACGAGCACTGCAAACAAGCGCAGGCCAAGCCCCGGGATTCGAGCCGCCGGCAAAGACGTTCGATCGCCGCACGGGCTACAAAGAGAAACGGCTCCAGTGAAACCAACGGCCAATCCAGATCGAGCCCTTCGTCAAAGGTCGCGGGGGGCTGATAGGGAACCAAGGGGCGGCGGTCCAGCCCGCGGGCCTGTTCATGGAGTTCTTGCGCCTGCGGTCCGAGACGGCTGGCGACCTCGCTGGCCGGCAACGAGGCAAAGGCTCTGATCGAGTGAATCCCCCAGCGGTCCAGAGTCTGAAGAAGCGTAGCGCCGGGAAGCAGGCGTGCCGGAGGCAAGGGGGCGAGAAACTCCGCTTCATCCCCCACCGGTACGATGGTCGGGGAGTCGCGTTGTTCGGCCGCCACCCGTGCTGCCAAGCGGCTCGAGGCCAGACCGACCCACGCCGGCAGGCCGGCTTTTTCGCTATCGGTTGCCAAAGAATGTGCGAAAGCTGTTTCGTCCGAGCCGGCGAGGAGATCGAGAAACACGACGCCGGGACCCGAGTCCTCGACTCTGGGAGAGTGGCTTTCAGCGACTTCGAGCAGGCACTTTTGGGCTGTGCGCTCGCTCTCGAAGTCGCGGCTGCGCAAGGTCAGGTCGGGGAGGAGCGCACGTGCTTGCGACAGGGTCATGGCACGCTTGAGGCCCGCCCTGCGGGCACGGCGGCTGGCAGCGACGAGGCGGGCGGCGTGGCCGTTGCCCTGAAAGATCGCCAAGGGTACTTCATGCAGATCGGGCTCGCTTCGCAGACGGGCGGCGAGAGGAAAGAGAGGGACGAAGAGGCAGGCGATCCGTCGGCCTCGCGGCATCTTGTGCGGATCGCTTGTCACATCCCCGGGGTATTCGGAAGAGATCTGGGGCGGTTTTCGAGCGTTTCGGTTGTCAGCAGGCGGAACGAGCCGCTTTTTTCGATCAAGGTTTGATGTCTTGTCTTTTTGAGGGTCGATCGACCGGTAAAGCCCGAAAGAAGCCTTGTGGCACACTCATCCCCTCTCCAGAGCGGCCGCGCCGTGGAAAACTCCAGCACTTCGCTGGCGGCCGTACCGCTGACGCGGTAAGGGCTCGAGATCAGAGCGATCGAGCGCTGTGTAAGAGCCGCCCGGGCCAACCGCAGCCACGAAGTTTCGCATCCGCGGCCACCGGAAACCGGCGGCAAGCCGAGTTCGAGAGCGACCAGCGGGAAACCGCACTGGAGTGCGACTTCGGCCCCGATCAGAGCGGTTTTGAGGTGGAGCGGGCGCAGCCAGAGAATACGCGGCAAGACCGCACCTGCCGTTTCGGCGGCCCGTGGATCAAGGCCGTCTCCCAGATCCACGAGGACGGCGTTCTCACCTCGGGCGGTAAGTGACGCCAATGTCGACAAAACCGCCGAAAAGCGGCCGGACGATCGGCGACCGACCAGTTCGATCAGTCGGCCGCGGACCAGACCTCCCGACAGAAGATCGTCGATACCGCCGAGAGTAGTCGGCAGATCGGCGTTCTGTGAGCCGGTCTCGCTCGAGCCCAGTTCACGCGCTCGACACAGCATGTCTTTGAGCGATGAAGGAAGGGCGGAGCGCAGACGTTGAAAGTTGTAAGTCGGGGCGGCAGCGGGTGACATGATGTTTTTTGAGTCGAAGTCGGGGGGGGCACTATAGGCGTAAATAGGGCATAAGTAAAGTACCAAAAGAAAAGACGCCACCCCGCGGCGACGTCCTTAAAGGACGACTACACCCCCGTCAAAGCTATGGCTCGGAACTCCCTTGGCGGCTATAATCGACCCGTCGCCAATCTAGGCGACGCCCTCAAGAAAACAGGTATTCGCCGGGTTCGCGGCACGTATTGAATTTCTTTCCAGAGAGGAGTCATTGATGGAAAACCTACAAGCCATGTTTCAGGATTTGATTGGCGACATGGGTCCCTATCTCCTGAACCTTGGCATCGCCCTGGCCATCCTCGTGGGCGGCTGGCTGGTGGCCCTGATCATTTCGAAGGTCATGGTCGCCGCGTTGCGCCGGACGTCGATCGACAACCGGATCGCCGGCTGGGTCAAGGGGGACGAAGAGGCGGCGCCCGATATCGAGCCTGTGATCGGCAAGATCATCTTTTGGTTCCTGATGATCTTCGTGGTC
>JAOTZA010000228.1 GCA_029861655.1 Acidobacteriota bacterium
GCCTTGCGCAACATAATTCGAAAGAAGGCCGGGATGACGTCCCGCCACCGATCCTCGTCCTCGGGCAGATACGCCAGGTCTTCGAGCGTCAGCTGGTAATTTCGATCGTCCCAGGCGCCGTAGCGGTCGAGAGTCGTGTAGTCGACGCGTATGTCGACGCCTTTGGCGCGGTCGATCGTGAAGGCCGGCACATCCGGAGGCTTGGGTGTTTGGCCGCTCAACGCGGAAACGCTACTCACCAGCAGAATCGAGGCCAAGAACGCCCGCCGCGACGAGACGCGCGACGGCACGGTAGTTCTCTTGCCCCCCCGGAACATCTTCCGCGCCTCTCCTAGCCCGACCTTCTCATCAGCGTTCGTCGCGAGAGGCTAGATCCCCAACGCCCGCGCCACCTCTTCGATCCGTGCTGAGCGCACATAGACCACGTACCCGAAGTGGCCCTTGCCATCGGTCACCCCGTGCGAGGCGTAGACGCTGATCTTCGCCTCAAAGAGCTTGCGATGGATGTCGACGAGCACCCCGAGTCGGTCGTCGCCCTGCACCAGGATGGCGTGCTCCGGTCCCTCGAGAGCCAGCCCCGCCTTTCCAGCCGCACGGGTCAGCTGTCCCGAGCTCTCGGGAAACAGGACCAGCTGAGTGCCTGCTGGGCCGCTCGGAACGGCGCTGAAAGCGAGCAGGTTGACTCCGGTCTCGGCGAGCGCCGACAGGAGAGAATAGGCAGCCCCCGGCTGGTCTTTGACGGTGGCGTAGAAGTATTCGACTCGGCGAATCGTCGCGGACATGGGTGTTCTCCTTTCGAGGCCGTCCCCAAGTAGACCACAGGAGTGATCTTTTGGAGGCTCTACGTTTTCCGTTCAGACCGTGTGAGTCGCCGCCCTCAAACGAGCCAGCTTCCTGCGGTAGCGGCTCTGGACCACGTCGGTCAACACCAGAACACCGATGACGAAATAGAACGTCGTCTTGGTCATCGGGGTGATTTCGCGGCCGGCTAGCTCGAGGTGAGCCAGGTGGCCGCCCTCGGTCAAGAGCATGATGCCGACGACAAAGAGGACAAAGAGACCCAACACCTCGTACATGCGGTTCTTCTCCAAAAAGCGGGCGACCCGGCCCGAGAGCCAGATCATCAACACCCCGCCGATCATGATGGCAAGCGCCATCACCCAGAAGACCTCGGTCAGCGCCATGGCGCTCAGGATCGAGTCGAACGAGAAGACCAGGTTCATGGCCACGATCCACAAGACGATCATCCCCACCGAGCTCTTGGCCTTCTTCTCGTCGTGGCCGAGGTCTTCGAGCGCCATCATGTGAAAGATCTCTTTGGTCGAGGTGTAGATGATGAACACCCCGCCGAGAAGGACGATCAAGCTATGGAGATTGAACGTGCCTTCGACCACGCCGGTCGCGTGGATGCCGAACAGCGGATCCTGAAAGTAGCGGATGACGTTTATCAGGACAAACAGCAGAGCGATCCGTAAGACGACCGCCAGACCGATGCCCAGACGGCGCACATAGGCCTGCTTCTCCGCCGGTGCCCGCTTGGACTCGAGCGAGATGTAGAGGAGGTTGTCGAACCCCAGAACCGCTTGTAGCAGCGTCAAGAGCCCCAGGGTCACGAAGTTCTCGACCGCAAACATTTCACCCATCGTCGCCTCGCTTTCACGCCTTTCTCACGCCGTTTTCGGGTCGTCCAGAGCCTACACCGCCCGAGCGCCGCCGATGGCCTCGCCACCCGGCGGGGTGGTGTGTAGGGGGGTGGTGTGAAGTCGATATCTACGACTGTAAACTGAAATCTGGCCGGCAGGGCGCCCGACGGAACCGGGCGCGAGACCGAGGGAGCCGGCCCTTCCAAAACAACCTATCGATGCTCACCGGGCCGCCTCGGATCTCTCCCCGGTTTTCCAAAGAAGGAGGTTAGTGATGAGACGCCTGGCGATTCTCTTCGGGGGTGTGGCGGTCGTTGTCATGGTCCTCGGGGCGGCCCCGGGATCCGACCCAAAGAGCGCATCTGAGGTGAAACTCGAAAAAGCACAGCTCACCTGGGCACAGGTAGCGGTCGACGACGGCGAGGTTCTCTACACCGAGCTCTGCGCGGTCTGTCACGGGATCGACGCCAAGGGCAACGGGCCCGCGGCACCTGCTCTCGCCATGCCGACGCCGGATCTGACTCACCTCGCGGCGGATAATGGTGGCGTTTTTCCATCCGCCGAAGTCGAGAAGGCGATCAGCGGCGAGAACAAGATCCAGGCCCACGGCACCTCCGAGATGCCGATCTGGGGTGCAGCTTTCGAGAACGTGCGGCTCGACTACAAACCGGCCCGGCGCTGGGGCTTTGCCCGCATGCGGGTCTACAACTTGACGAGCTATCTCGAGACTCTGCAGGCCGGATAGAACTCACGGCCGGGAGATAGGATGAGGAGGCGATGTTTTATCGCCTCCTCGCCGGCCTTCTTCCAGTTGCCCTGGTGGCGGCTTGCTCTAGCTCCCCACCACCTGCACTCGGGCCTCGGGAGGCGATTTCCGCGCCCGGGGCGCCTTCCGGCACCGGCACCACCGAAGCCAGGCGGCTGGTCGATCTGGCTCGCTCGCTCCTTGAGACCCCGTACCGCTACAGCGGTTCCGATCTTCGTGGCTTTGACTGCTCCGGGCTCACCTCGTATCTGTTTCGAGACGTCGGTCTGGCCCTCCCCCGAACGGCGGAGAGCCAGGCCTCGGCCGGCCACTGGGTAGCGCCCGACGAACTGCGGCTCGGCGATCTTGTTTTCTTTGGCGAGAGCCGCGACAAACCTCACCACGTCGGTCTCGTCGTCTCGCACCCGGGCCAGCCGCTGACCATGATTCACGCTTCGAGCTCGCGTGGCGTGACCCAGACCGAGATCACCAGCAACTCCTACTGGTTGCCGCGGCTTCGCTTTGGTCGCCGGGTGCTGGGGGCTCGCTGAGGCTCCTCCGCACGCCTTCGTATTAGACTCCTCCGGAGTAACGCCGCTCAACCGACAACGATGCCCGCGCCAACGGGCGGAAACGGCATGACCCAGATACTCGTCGTCGAAGACAATCCCGAGGAGCTTCTTCTCGCCACACGGCTTCTGGAAAAAGCGGAGTTCTCGATCCTTGCGGCAAGCAACGGCGCCGAAGCCATGAAGATCCTCGCGAAAGCCGCCGAAGAAGTCATTCTTCCCGATCTGGTACTCACCGACCTGGTGATGCCCGAGATGGATGGGATGGAAGTCGTCGAACAGGTTCGCGAGCGTTATCCCCGTGTCCCCGTCATCCTGATGACCGCCCATGGGAGCGGCGAAATCGCCTTTCGCGCGCTCAAGAAAGGTGCGTCGAGCTATGTCCCCAAGCGACGACTTCTCGGCGATCTGGTCCAGACCGTAAACAACGTCCTTTCCGTCGCCCACGCCCAACGCGAGCAGGCTCGTCTCATTGAGTCTCTGTCCCATTCGGGTTTTCGATTCGAGATCGGCAACGACCAGACGATGATCGCGAGCCTGGTGCGCTTTGCGCGCGACAAGCTCGTCGATCGGTTTCCCAGGCTCGACGAGACGTTTCTCATGCAGGTCGGAATGGCGCTTCAGGAGGCGCTGCGAAATGCCATGCACCACGGCAACCTCGAGGTCAGCTCGGAGCTGCGTCGAGACTCCTCGTACGCTTATGACGAGCTGGTGGCCGCCCGGTTGGCAGACCCTCGGTTTGCGGAGCGGAAGGTCTCGGTCGAGCTCGACATCACGACGTCGGAGATCTGCTGTGTTGTCAGCGACCAGGGGCAGGGCTTCGACCCGGGCGCCGTTGCGGACCCGACCGACGCCAAGAACATCCTTCGGGCAAGCGGCCGGGGTCTCTTTCTCATCTCGACCTTTATGGACGAAGTGCGGCACAACGACGTCGGAAACGAGATCACCATGGTGAAGAACCTGGGGTAGAGCCGAGCGTGCACCAACTGCCGGAGTTCCGGCTGCCGGTCACCTACCGTCCCGAGGTCGCACGCGAGCTCCTGCGGCACGGGGTTTCAGCGCGCGCGGATGTCCAACCGCGTGTCGCCTACCGCTTTCTGCGGGCGCTCATGACCTTCGAGATCCGTGACCGCAAGGCCCGCCGGCGAGAACTCGAGCGATTCCTCGGACCCCAACCGCTGGCGGATTATGCGCGGCAGATAGAGGAATTGCGGGCCAACTACTCCCTGTTGCGGGTTCCGTTGGGGGACTGGATCTCTCCTTTGCCATAATGGGGTCTGTGCCTCTTTCGGTGCGCATCCGCCGGCCCCTGCCGCGACATCTCGCGATCGTTCCAAGCGTTCTGCACGTTCTGCATCTTCTGATACCCCTGCTGCTCCTCGCGACAGCACCCACCGCGAGCGCGGACCTCGGGGTCCACCCCGGCAACCCCCGCTGGCTTACCGACGACGGAGGCCGGACGGCACTGGTGTTGAGCGGCGCTCACGCTTGGAGCCTGTTTCAGGACTACGACTTCAGTCCAGCCTTCGACGCCGACAGCTATCTCAAGACCCTCGGAGCCAGCGGCCACAACTTCACCCGGGGGTGGTTTTGGGAGGACGCCTACTACTCACCGCTTCCGTACACTCGCGCCGACGGTCTCTACCGGTTGACACCACCCCACAACACGGCCTTCGTCAAGAGGGTGCGCAAGAGGGTCGGCGAAGCGTGGCGCCGGGACCTCTATGTCAGCATCATGCTCTTCCAGGGCTGGAGCATGGACAACCAGGGCGGGCGCCGCGCCCCGGATCCTTGGCCGCTCAACCCCTATAACAGGGCCAACACCAACGAGGCGGTGAGCAAACAGCAGGCGGCCTTGCACATCGGCAGGGCACAGGGACAACAGCTCGACTATGTGACCCACCTGGCCGAGAAGCTGTGCTCGGAACCAAACATCATTTGGGAGATCGCCAACGAGGCGCATGCGGAGTCCTTGGGCAACGAAACGGCCTCCAACTGGCAGCGCAATATCCTCGAACATCTGGTTTCCAAGTGCGATCGGCATCTCACCTGGGTTTCGTGTCCTGCCGTGATTGGCCTCGACACGAACCGCCGCCGGGAATTGAACGAAGCCATGTACGCCATGACCTCCGATCTCGTCGCACCTTGCAAGGTCGATTCATCGGCCGTCTCCGACCCGGCGCCCGCAGATGGTCGCAAGGTGTTGATTGCCGACAGCGACCATTACGGTCCCGAGGACATCAGCTACGAGTGGGTCTGGAAGACGTTCCTGCGCGGCCAGCACCCGCTGTTCATGGATGTCACCCAGACTCTCGATTGGTGGGCGGGCG
>JAOTZA010000229.1 GCA_029861655.1 Acidobacteriota bacterium
CTTCAGCAGATCCGGAAAAGCCCCCTGAGCTCCTTCGCGCTTTCGAGATCTAGGTTCTCGGGCACCAGCAGCTCGTCCTGGATGGCCTCCCAGATCCCTCGTGCCGAGAGTGCCTGTTCGGCACGCTGTACGGCCCAGATTTTCTGCGGGTTCCTTCCAGGGTCGGCCTTCGCCAGTTCGTCGAGTTGCGCGCTGGGAAAGGAGACCAGCAACATCCTCTTGATCTGGGCAAAGGCGAACGGTGCATAGTTCTCGACGGCGGTGGTGGCCCCAGCATCGGGGCGCGGGCGAAACAACCCTCGCCGCACGGGGTAGAGAAAGCCGAGAAAGAAGAGTGCCTGATGAGCCACCTCACGCACTCGCCGAGCCCAGGCTTCATAGGCCTGCAGTCGATCCTCGACTTCGATCCAAGAGATTCCGGTGTCTTTTGATTCGGTCACCAAGATCTCCTAGCTCGACTGCAGATCGGGCTCGCCACAGTGGCGCAGGATGACGTCCCGAACCGCGTCGCGGAGCCTCGCCGCCGCGGCAAGATCCTTCCCATCGGCTTCAATTGGTTCACCGACCGTCACCTTGACCGCGCCCTTGCGCGGAAACCACTTGTCACCCCGCAGCACCGACCGTGTTCCACGAATCGCCACCGGAACAACCGGCACACCGGTTTCGGCCGCCAACGCAAAGGCGCCGAGACGAAAAGGCCTCAGACCCGGAGCGCGATCAAAAGTCCCCTCGGGGAAGAGCAACAGGGACTGCCCCGAGCGCAAGGTGTCCGCCGCCCTGCGGATGTCCTCGACTCCCTTGTTGGGGTCGAACCGCTCTACAAAGAGCGTTCCCAATCGATCGAGCAGTAGCTTGGCGAGAAAACTGTTCTGCAACTCGCTTTTGGCGAGAAAGGCGCCTTGCGTCGGCAGCGTAGCGGTCAGCGCAAAGCCGTCGAGATAGCTCGAGTGGTTGGCGACCATCACCCATGGCCCGGCACTCGACAGGTACTCGGCACCCGAAATCTGGATCGGCGTCGACGTCAACTGGGCGACCCTCTTGGCCGCCTCGCGGGCCACCCGCCGCCGCCGTGCCAGTCTGGGCACCACGACCAGGGCCGCAGTCACTGGCACCGCCGCCAGACCGACAACAGCCCAGAACCGTCCGGCGTAGGCCAACTCGCGAGCCGCACGGCCGGTGCGGGCGAGCTGCGGCCTGGCCCCCGACACGGCGAGCCGTGCCACCTGCCACCATGCCGGGCCTCGGCGGCGATGCTTGCCGCTCTCGTAGAGCTCGCGGCTCGCGGCGCGACGGAGCTTTCCGCTCGAGGTTTTGGGAACCGTCTGAGGCTCGACCAGAGCCACATCATCTGCTGGAGTGCCTACCAGCTCGACCGCCAGCTCCTGGATGCGATCGCGTAAATGATCTCTCTCACCTTTGGCCGCGAGACGCGTTTCCACTAGCACCACCAACCTCTCGGTGCCGCTTTCCGGGTCGGTCGAGCCAAAAACAGCGACACATCCCTTACGGACACCCTCCACCGCGCCGACCGCCTCCTCGAGCTCCTGTGGGTAGATGTTGCGCCCGGCACGGATGATCAGATCCTTGGCGCGACCGGTGACAAAAAGCTCACCTTCGGCGATATAACCAAGATCTCCGGAGTCCAACCAATTGCCGTGAAACAGCTTCTTGGTCGCTGCGGGATTGCGGAAGTAGCCGCTGGTCGCCCCCGGACCGCGAAACTCGATACTCCCCTCCTGTCGCTCGCCCACTTCGGCTCCGGTCGAGTCGACGATGCGGATCTCGTGGTCGGGAAGTGGAAAACCGCAGCCGACAAAGCGCAGTGCCTCACCTTCGGTATCTGCTGCCGCATCGGCAGAAGCAGCAGGGACTGCCCGGCCCGACCTACCTAGCACTTCCCGATCGATCGCGTCGATTCGCACTTCGCGCCCCACCGGCGGAAAGGCCAGAGCCAGCGAGCATTCGGCCAGACCGTACACCGGCATCATGGTCCCCGAGCCATAACCACAGGCGGAGAAGTGCTCGGTGAAGCGGTACACCGTATCGGCGCTCACCGGTTCGGCCCCGTTGAGCGAAGCGCGCCAAGACGACAGATCGAGTCCTTCGATCTCGGAGTCCTCGACTTTCTTGAGACACAGCTCGAAGCCGAAGTTGGGCGCCGCCGAGATCGTCGCGCGGTAATTGTGAACCGCCCACAACCAACGCGACGGCCGGGTCAGAAAGGCGAGCGGCGACATCAGGACCAGGCGCATGGCAAAGTAGAGACTCCCCATCCAAGCGCCGATCAGACCCATGTCGTGGTAGAGCGGCAACCAGCTTGCCACGACATCGTCCGAGCTCAGATCGGCCGCGCACCCAATCGAGCGCAGGTTGGCGAGCAGGTTGGCGTGGGTGAGGATCACACCCTTGGGATCGGAAGTGCTTCCCGAGGTGAACTGCAAGAAGGCGGTGTCGGTCTCGAGCACCTTTGGCAGGCTACGCGCCGGTCTCGACGCCGAAAGCTCGGCTACAGTGACCACACGGTCGAGGGTCGCCGCATGCGCCTTGAGCAGGCGGCCGAGCTTGAGCACCGCCGGCATGGCGATCAGATAGCGCGCGCGCGCTGTGGTCAGAATCCCCGCCTGTCGCCGTAGATGATCTTCGATCTGGCTCGGTCGCGCCGGCGGGTAGAGAGGCACCGGCACGCCGCCTGCCATCAACACACCATAAAAGGCGGCGAAATAGTCGAGCTCGGTTGGGAGCATCAGACCCACCGCCTGCCCAGGGTCGAGCCCCAACTCTTGGAGCCCACCGGCCACAAGGCGGGCACGCTCGGCGAGCCCCCCATAGGTCAGTTCTTCCGGCTCACCATCGGCCGAGAGCAAGGTGATGTGGAGCCGCTCCGGGTGTCGATCGACATGCCAGTCGAGAACTTCGATCAGAGTGCGCGAGCGTTCGGGTGCGGGCTCGTCTTCATCCATCGCGGCCCTGGAACCGGCCTCCAGAAAACCGGCTGAGACCTGGACCGCCCGCGAGCTACCGGGAGTCGCGGTCGCCTGTGAGAGTGCTCGCAGCAGATCCCGTGGCGTGTCGGCGCTCGCCACCACGCGTTCCGGCAGACCGACACCGAACTCCCTCTCTAAACGGCCGACCAACTCGACCCGCCCCAGGCTGTCCAGGGCCAGGTCGCGATCGAGTGAGCTGTCGAGCCCCACACGCCGCACTCCGCGCCCGGGATGGAGTTCCTCCACCAGGGCGACAACAACCGCGAGGAGCTTCCGTTTTGAGGCTTCGGCGGCGTCCGCGGATGTGTCGTCGGCCCCGCTAGTCTCGAGAGTGTTCGTCATCGCGACTCAGAATAACTCAGCGATCGCAAAATGGCAGCGCGGATACAATGCGGCGACACGTCGCGGAGGTCCCATGCAAAAAACCTGGTTCCCGGATTCGCTCGTTCTCATCTGCTCCTTCATCTTGCTTGCGCAGGTGTTGAGTTATGTGCTTCCGCACGGGGCCTACGAGCGCGTCGAAGTCGAAGGCTCACACCGTACGATGGTGGTCAACGGCACCTACGAAAACATCTCCGGTGATGAAAAGACCACCCTCAGACCCTGGGCTTTCTTGATGGCTCTTCCCGAGGGCATGGCGGAGGCTCAGGACATCATCTTTCTCATCTTTCTGGTCGGCGGAGTGATCGCTCTCTTGCGCCAAAGCGGTGCCATCGACGCGGCCCTTCACGGTGCGGTCGAGAAACTCGGCAAGGCTCCATGGATACTGATCGCCGGCACGTCGTTTATCTTTGGTCTCGGTTCGTTCTCGATCGGCATGGGTGAGGAGTACGTACCCCTCATCCCGATCATCGTCACGATGTCGCTGGCGATGAAACTCGACTCGATCGTCGCCATGGGGATGATCTGGGTGCCCTACGGCATCGGCTGGGGGTGCGCCGGTATCAATCCGTTTGGCGTCTTGATCGCCCAGGGGCTCGCCGGCCTGCCGCTGACCTCGGGTCTCGCCACTCGCTGGGTACTGCTGGTGCTTTTTCTCGCCGTCGGCTTCCACCACGTTTACTCGTACGCCCGCAAGATCCAGAAGGACCCGTCGGCCAGTCTGGTGGCCGATGTCGACTACTCGAAAGGTTTCGAGATCTCCGAAGACGTCCGGGTGACCTGGCAAAGGGTCGCAATCCTCGTGATCTTTGTGGCCGGTCTGGTGATGTTCGTCTTTGGGGCCAAGAACCAGGGCTGGTACATCACCGAATTGCTCGCTATCTTTCTCGGCATCGGGCTGTCGGCGGTGATCCTGGCGCGGATGGATCTCAACCGCGCCTCGAGAACGTTCCTCCGGGGCGCCGCCGAGATGACATCTGCGGCGCTGATCGTCGGCTTCGCCCGCACGATCGAAGTGGTGCTATCGCGGGGACAGATCATCGACACGGTGATCCACGCGATCGCGGGGCTCCTCGAGGGGACCGGCCGCTATGTCTCGGCTGTCGGAATGCTGGGAGTCCAGACGATTTGCAACTTCTTTATTCCCTCCGGCAGCGGTCAGGCCTATGTGACCATGCCGATCATGTCGCCCTTGGCGACCTTGACCGACGTGCCGCAGCAAGTCGCGGTGTTGGCCTATCAGTTCGGAGACGGGTTTACCAACATGGTCGTGCCCACGAGCGCCTTGGTCATGGGCACTCTGGCACTCGGCAAGATCCCCTACACCCGCTGGGTGCGTTTTGTCATGCCGCTCCTGGTGAAGCTCTTTGCTCTCGCTATCCTCGTGCTGATTCTGGCGGTCAAGTACGGCCACGCGTGGGGCTTCACCACCGGCGGCTGAACCCGCAAGACGGAGACGCGATGGCTGCGTGACCCGCAGCCCGGAGCGGGTACGGCTGCCGAAGCTCAGGCCGTTTCGCACCTGGGTCGTAGCTGGTAACTTTCGGGATCATGCGAGTTCTCAAATTCGGCGGCTCGTCTTTGGCGACCGCCGAAACGATACGCCAGGTTGTAGAGGTTGTTCGCGGCAGCGTCGAAGACCGCCAGGTGGCAGTTGTCGTCTCCGCCTTTGGCGGCGTGACCGATGAGCTCCTGACGGCCGCGAGGACGGCCGAAGAGAACAAGGACGGATGGAAGCAAATCGTCCAGAGTCTCGAGACCCGCCATCTGAGCACGGTCAGCGAGTTGGCTGTGCCGAGCGAAAGACCGACCCTCGAAGCTCGTGTCCAAGAGACCCACCGGGAGCTTTACGATTTGCTGTTGGGGGTCTCGATGGTGCGGGAAGTAGGCGCGCGACCGCTCGCCCGGA
>JAOTZA010000230.1 GCA_029861655.1 Acidobacteriota bacterium
GATCAGGCCGGGATAGGCCATGTCCAGGGTACCCTTCGAGCAGATGATCGAGACGTGCTCGATCGGTTGGCGAACGGTCGCGGCTTCTAGCGGGGTGGCGATGGAAACCGCCGGTGGATCCAGAGTTGCTGTGGTCATGTCTTTCTCCTCTATTTACTTTCGAGTTTGGCGCTGTTGGCGAGGTGTTCTAGATGCAACCCTTGGGCTTGGGTAGACCCGACACCTTGGCGGCGAGCTTCCCCGGGCCTTTGGGGAAGAGCTGGTAGAGCTCCTTCATCGAAACACCTGAGAGTTTCGAGATGCGGCGCAGCCCCGGTGGGGTCCCCTGCTCGACGGCGTCATCGCGGCAGAAGTGGATCACCTGCCAGTGTTTCTCGGTGAGTGGGCCGATCCCGGCCTCGGCGGCCAGCGCCTCGGCGATCTCGCGCGTCCATTGCAACGCATCGGTCATGAACCCTTCTTCGTTCAGGTCGACGTTGTGTTCGGTCATTGCGATTGCGGACATGGTGGTCTCCTTTTCCTTCTCGGATGTCTCAGGCGGCTTTGCTCTTGCCGGCCCTGTCGATGGGTAGATCCTGGTGGACGTGGACGCTCTTCTTCCCGACCAGCGACATGCGGTTGGGAACCGGCAACGGCCGGGCGGGGAGCAGGGCATTCCAGTAGATCCAGCGGAATGCGAGCTTGCCCCAGTGATTGCGGCGGCTCTCGCCGAGCAGGGTAAACGGACCGACCGCCGGCAACGGATAGTGACCGGGCATCGGTTCTACGAAGTAGTTGAAGTCGATCAGCAGGCCCTTGCCGCCGCCCGTCTCTATGAAGCAGTTGGCGTGGCCGTCGAAACCGTCGTGGAGGCTTCGGCCGTTGACCGTATGCAGGATGTTCTCGGTCACGATCTCGCTCTGGAAGTGGGCGACCGAGCCGGCCTTGGACGCCGGTACGTTGGTGGCGTCCCCGATCACAAAAATGTTGTTGTGGCCCTCGGCCAGGAGCGTGTGGTGGTCGGTGGGCACGAAGGCCAACTCATCGCCCAGACCCGAGGCCTCGATGAAAGGCGCGCCCATGTGAGTGGGCACGGAAACCAGCAGGTCGTAAGGGATCCGACGCTCGTCATAGGAGCTCAGGACATGGCCCTCGGCGTCGACCTCGGCAGCGTTGAACTCGGTTTCGAGTCGGATGCCTTTCTCCGCGAGCAGGTAGCTCAGCACGTTCGAGCAGACGGGCTTGGTGAAGGCGCCATCGAGCGGTGTGGCGTAGACCAGCTCGACCCGGTCGCGGATGCCGCGCTTCTTGAAGAAATCGTCGGCCAGGAAGAGAAACTCGAGGGGCGCCACTGGGCACTTGATGGGCATCTCGACGACGTCCACGACCAGGCGGCCGCCCTCGAAGGTCGCCAGCGTTTCGCGCAGGGCCTGGGCTCCCTCGAGCGTGTAGAAGTCGTGAATCGATTGTCTCCACTCATCCCCGAGCAGGCCGGGGGTCTCTTCGGGGCGGATCTGGGAGCCGCTGGCGAGAACCAGCAGGTCGTAGTGCAGTCGTTCGTCACCCTCCAGGACCACCTCCTGGCTGTCGGTATCCACCAGCTCGACGCTCTTCTTCACCCAGTCGATCCCGGATTGAAGGGTCTTGGCTCGCGGCTTGACCATCCGATCTTCGTCGCGGGCCCCAAACGGCAGGAAGAGAAGGCCCGGCTGGTAGAGGTGGCTCTTCGAGGGGTCGACGACCGTGATGGTCCAGCCCTTGGGCATCTCGCCGTTGAGATGATTGGCGACCATCGTGCCGCCGGTTCCGCCGCCGAGAATGACCAGGTTCTTCATACGTTTTTTCCTCCTTCGCGTCTCGTTCCGTTGTTCCTTAGAGCAGAGAACGTGCCAGCAATGGAAAGCCTTTGGTTTCAATCACTTAGGCCTCTAGAGGTACCCTCGAGGCGTAGTTTTGAGGCAACGCGTTGCAACGTAACGTTTCACAAGCGACGAAACGTTTCGCCCCGCAGGAGTGGGGAGGAGTGGGGGACACAAACCATTTTTCCAAAAATGGTTTGTGTCCCCCTTCCCCCCCCCTTCCCCCAAGGGGCAGTCGCCTGTTTATGAGCCGAGGCCGAGTTCGCGCATCTTGCGCCACAGGGTCGCGCGGCTGATGCTCAGCGAGTCGGCGGTGGCGGCTCGGCGCCAGCGGTTGGCTTCGAGGGCGGCGAGGATCCGGTCTCGTTCGGGGTCGGATTCGACGGAGGGGGCCACCTCGGGCTCTGCAGCCAGGGTCTCTTCGGCTGGGCGAAAACGGACGATCTCGTCCGGCAGATTCTCCGGGTGGATGGTCTGTCCCGGTGTCACGGCCACCGCGTATTCGAGCGTATTCTCGAGCTCGCGGACGTTGCCGGGCCAGGTGTAGCCCAGAAGAGCCCGCAGCGCGTTGGGAGATAGGCGCAGGTTGCGGTTGTATCTTCGGTTGACCCGGGTCAATAGGTGGTGGGCCAGCGGTTCGATGTCTTCCCGCCGCCGGCGCAGCGGCGGGATCTCGATCGGCACGACCCGGAGTCGGTAGTAGAGGTCGGTGCGAAACTCGTCCTCGCTCATCGCCTTGGCGAGATGGCGGTTGGTCGCCGCGATGACGCGGGCGTCGGTTTCTCGCGAAGTGCTTTCGCCGACACGCTCGAAGGTCCGTTCCTGGAGGACACGCAGAAGCTTGACCTGGAGAGGAAGAGACAGGTCGGCCACCTCGTCGAGGAAGATCGTGCCCGAGGAGGCGAGATCGAAACGGCCGACCCGATCTCGTACCGCGCCGGTGAAAGCGCCCCGCACGTGCCCGAAGAGCTCGCTCTCGAGGAGGTCGCCTGGAAGCGCACCGCAGTTGACGGCGACAAACGGTCCATCGCGCTTTTGCGAATGGACGTGTACGGCCCTCGCCACCATCTCCTTGCCGGTGCCGCTCTCGCCGGTCAGCAAGACCGTCGCCTCGCTCTCCTCGAGGGTTTCGGTGAGACGGAAGATCTCGAGCATCCGGGCCGAGCGAGCGACCATTCCGGAAAAGATGGTCGGCGCTGCCGAGCCGGTGCTTACAGTGTCGCCGGGCGGCCGGGCGACGATCACATAGGCGACCCGTGGATCGCAAGGAGAACCTGGGCTGGGAACCAGCGGTGCGCCGCTGATCGAGAGCAGCCGTGGCTTGCCGGCGCCCAGCCGAACCGTAGCGCCCCAGCCTTCGCGGCGTTGGCCTGCCTCGAGAGCCTGCCGCATGCCCGCATTCTCACCAAAGAGCTCTCTCCCGAAGACCTCCTCGGCGCCCCGGCCGACGATCTGTTCTCGGCTCCCCTCGCCCAACAGCCGGTCGAGGCCGTCCGAGGCGTGAACGATGTCGAAGTCGTGGTTAAGACAGACAAGCGCCCGGCCAAGCGACCCGAAGACGTCGCTCACCGCCGTCATCAGCTCGATGGGGGCGGGCTGGGGGTTGCTGCTGTCGTTCATCGCGTGCTCGAGTCTGCCTCACCCTCGATTCCATCATTTCCAGGGCCATAGGGGAAACCGCGATGTGGACCCCGGCTCAGCAAATCCTTGGAAGCTGCTCGCCGCTCATCATGTCGACGATCCGCTCTCCGCCGATCCGGCTGCGCAGGACCACCAGCCCTGGCGGCTCCTCGACGACTTCGCCGATGATCGCCGCTTCGCGACCCAGCGGATCCGCACGCATGGCATCGAGAGCGGCTTCCGCGGCTTCCGGCGCCACGATAGCGAGACACTTGCCTTCATTGGCGACATACAGCGGATCGAAGCCCAGAATCTCGCAAGCGCCGCGCACCTCCTCGGCCAGCGGGATGGCCGATTCCACGATCCGGATCCCAGCGCCGGCCTGTGCCGCAATCTCGTTGAGGGCGCTGGCGATGCCGCCACGGGTCGGGTCCCGCAGCACCTTCACCTGATTGCCGGCTCGCTCGAGGACCCTGTGAACCAGGGGGTAAAGGTTGGCGGAATCGCTCTCGAGGGCGGTCTCGAACTCGAGCCCCTCGCGCACCGACATGATGGCGATGCCGTGCTCGGCAATGGCGCCGCTCAGCAGGATCTTGTCGCCGGGCCGAACGCGCTCGGACGCCACGTCGATACCGGTAGCGATCTCGCCCACACCCGTGGTGTTGATATAGACCCCGTCGCCTTTGCCCCGGTCGACCACTTTGGTGTCGCCGGTGACCACGGGAACGCCGGCTTCTTGGGCGGCTCGCCGCATCGAATCGGTGATCCGCCACAGGTCTTCCATTGGGAAGCCTTCTTCGAGGATGAACCCGGCGGAGATTGCCACCGGGCGGGCGCCGCACATGGCGACGTCGTTGACGGTGCCGTGAACGGCGAGAGAACCGATGTTGCCGCCGGGAAAGAAAAGCGGGCGAACGACGAAAGTATCCGTGGAAAAAGCCAGCCGTCCGTTGAGATCGAGCACCGCGCCGTCGTGGAGGGTGGCGAGCACCGGGTTGTCGAATGCCTTCACAAAAAGACCCTCGATGAGCATTTGCGACAGCCGTCCGCCGCCGCCGTGTGCCATCTGTACGGTGGGGTAGTCGGACAGCGGAATGGGGCAGGCCGCGGTAAACGCAGCGCCGGTGGATTCACTCATTTTGTCGCGACCTCCCGGATCCTTTTGTCGCGAGCTCCCTGGTGGCGCCCATACTGGTAGTAGGCGGAGCAGGCTCCTTCGGTCGACACCATCGGTGCGCCCAGGGGCCGTTCGGGGGTGCAGCGGACGCCGAACGCCTCGCAGTCGTGGGGTTTCTTCAGGCCCTGAAGGATCTCGCCGGCGATGCACTCCTCCGGCTCCTTGGCCTCGATCGTCTCGACCGAGAACCGCCGTTCGGCGTCGAAGCCGACCAGCTCATCCTTTAGGCGGTAGCCGCTCTGGGGGATGACACCGATGCCTCGCCAGGCCCGATCGCAAACATCAAAGACTTGTTTCAGGAGCTGCTGAGCCTCGGTGTTGCCCTGCCGCGAAACCGAACGCGAGTACTGATTCTCGACCCCCCAGCGCCCTTCCTCGAGCGCCTTGAGCGTCAGGTAGGCACCGTGGAACAGGTCGAGGGGTTCGAACCCCGTGACGACGATCGGGATCCGGTGTTTCTGGGCGAGGGGCTCGTACTCCCAATACCCCATGACCGTACAGACGTGGCCGGCGGCGAGAAAACCCTGCACGAGATTGCCGGGTGAGCCCAGGATGGCTTCCATCGCCGGCGGAACCAGCACATGCGAGCAGAGGATCGAGAAGTTGGAGACCCCC
>JAOTZA010000018.1 GCA_029861655.1 Acidobacteriota bacterium
GCGTCTCGGTGAGCAAGCCCATCCTGTCCGTAAAGGGTTGTCGGACCTCGAGCGTACGGTCATAGGTCACCAGCATGGTCTGATCGCCGATCGAGAGATTCCGTCGCAGGAACCGCTCGATATCCGGAAGAACACGGTTGCGTTCGATGGGGTCGATGTTGAAGTTGTCGATAAAGACGATCAACCACAGGCGATGCTCGGGTGCCACTTCGAGCTTGGCCATCGGCTGCCGATCCGGCGTAGTCATGCCGTCAATGCCAGATGGCTCGGTAGCAGTCGGCACCGGTCTGCCGCCGGAGACGGCGTAGAAGTTGGTGATTTCTACCGGCTCGCCATCCCTGGACACTACGAAGTCGTCTCTACCGAGTCCCTCAAGCGGAGACCCGTCCTTTCGGGTGACCCAGACGTCGATATTGACGATCTCGACGTCGACCACGTCGAGAAACGGTTCCTCGGTCTCGATCGGCGATGAATCCTGTTGCGCCCAGCCGACCTGCGGCGCCCAAAGAGCCTGCAGGACGACAACGGCGGAGACGACTTTACGTAGGCGTGGCATTTGAAGCGTGATGGGGTGACCGCCGGTTCAGCCGCGCAAGCCTCATGTCCCGCGCGGAACGGAGAGCGTAGCACCGCGCAAAGTCACTAAACCACTAGAATCACCGCGGATGCCGGCCGCGACAATGAAAAGTCTGTGGATCGAGGACCGAAAGCTCCGACTCCGCGCCGACCTACCGGTGCCAACACCGCCCCCCGGGGAAGCGCTCGTTCGAGTGGTCACGGCCGGAATCTGCAACACCGATCTCGAACTGATGCGTGGCTACTATCCGTTTTGCGGTGTGCTAGGTCATGAGTTCGTGGGTATTGTCGAAAGAGGTCCCCCCGATCTGGAGGGCCGGCGCGTAGTGGGCGAGATCAACGCCGTCTGTGGGGAGTGTTCAGCCTGCCGAGCCGGAAGGCGGTCGCATTGTGAGAGCCGAACGGTCCTTGGGATCGTCAACCGGCATGGCGCGTTTGCCGAGTACTTGACGCTGCCGATCGAGAATCTCCACGAGGTGCCCGACGAGGTGTCAACCGACCGGGCGGTGTTCACCGAACCCGTGGCCGCCGCTCTCCGGATTGAGCAACAGGTGGAAGTGAGGACCTCGGATCGCGTTCTGGTCGTGGGCGATGGCAAGCTGGGCCTCCTGGTGGCTCAGGCTTTGGCAACCTGTGGGTGCGATCTCGTGGCGATTGGGCGCCACGACGAAAAGCTCGCCATTCTGCGGGCACGTGGGATCCGTGTCGGATCCGCAGAGGATGTAAGTACGGGGAGCATCGATCTGGCGATCGAATGCACCGGCAACTCGGAAGGCTTCGCTTTGGCGCGTCGAGCCTTGAGACCGTGTGGCACGTTGGTGATGAAGTCGACCTATGCCGGCGAGTTGACTTTCGACGCTTCTTCGCTGGTGGTTGACGAGATCAACCTCATCGGCTCGCGCTGCGGACCCTTCGCGCCGGCGCTCGAGCTGCTCGCCCGAGACGCAATCGACGTCGACTCTCTCGTCCACGCCCGCTTTCCCCTCGATGATGCCCTCGCCGCATTCGATCGCGCCTCTACCAAGGGCACTCTCAAAGTGCTTCTGGACATAGAGTGAGTCGGTTCAATTCACCAGCGGTCGGGTAGTCGAAGCCGGTCCGGACGACTTCTATGCGTCGGTGAGAGGAGGGCGTCGTTCGCATCTCCGGAATCCGGCTCGAAGCCCGCATCCGCCGCAATCGACTCTTGATGGCCGGTGGGGTGCCAACCCGGTGTCGGCAGCTCGAGGGGGCCGCCCCTTCGCTCGCCGGGCTCGCGATTTGGGGCGGCCCGAAGCGGGCGCTCGCCATCTCCCGGGCGAAGCGAGCGATCGCCCTCCTGCACCGTTCACGAGTTTCCAGGGATTGCGAAAGAGCGCCCGGCGGGATCGTCAGCGTCCTAGAATCCTGTTTTGGGGTGCCTGATGATTCGTTTTTGTTGCCGCTTGTCTCTCGGCGAGTTCTGAAACGGCCCGCTCGGAGGCTCCACCAGGGGCGTTTGACCGAGCGCATGGCTATCAACGTGGGAGTCCGAGTCGACCCAGCGCGAGGGAAACCGAGGTGTGCGCCTCCGAATCACCCGAAGTTTGAGTGGCGCGCGCCGTTCCCTGAGGAGACTCCGAGCTGGCTGTTTCCTCGCCCTCTCCGTTACATTCCTTGACCGCCGCGCCTGTCGGGAGTAGCCTGTAGGTGAAAAGCGAGGAGGTTTGATGAACAGTCCGCCGGGCCAGAGACTGCCCTCGCAGTCGGCGGCATCCAAGTCGGCGACCTCGAGGGCGCAAACGAGGCTCTAGAAGGCTTTGAGCCCCAGTGCCCCGCGAGTCGAGGTGACAGCTCGACCGGGGATCGAGTCGAAAAGACCCAAGAAAGCCATCGGAGCCAAGCAAGAATCTTTCCTCTCGAGAGCCCGCGTTCGCGGGCTCTCTTTTTTTGAGTACAGTGCCGCCGCCTGGGGTTCCGGGCGCGACTTCGAGAAAGCCCTCTGCTACACTCGCGCGCCTCGGATTCCTCCAATTTTCCGGCCAAACCACCCCCTTTGAGAGCATCGTGAGCGAGAAAGAGAGCAGCGGCCGGATACCTGCGAAACCAAAGCTCGACGGTCTGGAGAAGAAGTGGTCGGTGAAGTGGGAAGACGAGAAGCTCTACGGATTTGACCGGCAGGCGGAGCGGTCCGGGATCTTCTCGATCGACACTCCTCCGCCGACCGTCTCCGGCGCACTCCACATCGGGCATGTCTTCTCCTATACACACACTGACACCATCGCCCGACACCGGCGCATGCGGGGCCTCGAGGTCTTCTACCCGATGGGTTGGGATGACAACGGGTTGCCGACAGAGCGGCGGGTGCAGAACTACTACGGCGTCCGCTGCGACCCAGGGCTTCATTATGAGGCGGACTATGTGCCCCCCGAGAAGCCCGGCAAAGAGCTGTTGCCGGTCTCGCGACAGAATTTCATCGAGCTCTGTCTGCAGCTGACCGAGATCGACGAGGAAGCCTTTGAGAACGTCTGGCGCATTCTGGGGCTCTCGGTCGACTGGTCGCTGACCTATACGACGATCGGCGAGGTCTCGCGGCGCGTATCTCAGCGGGCGTTTTTGCGCCTGCTGGAAAAGGATCTTGCCTACCAGGTGGAGGCACCGACGCTGTGGGACATCGACTACCGCACCGCGGTGGCTCAAGCCGAGATCGAAGACCGCGAGCGACCCGGTGCTTATCACCGCCTGCGCTTCCCGCTCGCCGACGGTGGTGGAGGCACCGAGGCCGCTATCGAGGTGGAGACTACGCGGCCCGAGCTGGTACCGGCGTGTGTGGCCCTGGTGGCTCACCCGAGCGACGACCGTTACAAGCCCTTCTTTGGCAAAACGGCGACGACGCCGCTTTTTGGTGTGGAGATCCCGGTGCTGGCCCACGAGCTCGCCGATCCGGAGAAGGGCTCCGGGGCGGCGATGATCTGTACCTTCGGTGATGTTACCGATGTCGTCTGGTGGCGTGAGTTGAAGCTCCCGGTGCGCGCCATCATCGGTCGAAACGGCCGTCTCAAACCCATCGAATGGGGCGAGCCCGGTTGGGAGTCGGCCGACGCTGCTACGGCACGGCGGCACTACGAAGAGCTTGCCGGCAAGACGGCGAAACAGGCCCAGCGGCGGATTGTCGAGCTGCTGGGCGAGACGGGCGAGCTTGTTGCCGAGCCCCAACCGATCACACACGCGGTCAAGTTCTACGAGAAGGGTGATCGTCCACTCGAGATCGTCACCAGTCGTCAGTGGTTCGTCAGAACGTTGGATCATCGCGACGAGTTCATTGCCCGCGGCGAAGAGATGGCGTTTCACCCACCACACATGCGGGAGCGTTTCGCGTCGTGGGTGCGAGGTCTCAACACCGACTGGTGCATCAGCCGCCAGAGGTTCTTTGGTGTGCCCTTCCCGGTTTGGTATCCCATTGCAGAAGACGGTGAGATCGACTTCTCCGCGCCGATTCTTCCCCCCGAGGAAGCATTGCCGATAGATCCTTCGTCCGACGCCCCGGCTGGATTTGAAGAAGCCCAACGTGATCAGCCGGGTGGTTTTACCGGCGACCCGGATGTGATGGACACCTGGGCCACCTCGTCGCTCAGCCCGCAGATCGCGGGTGGCTGGTGCGAAGAGGACGGCCTCTTCGAGCGTGTTTTCCCGATGGATCTGCGGCCGCAGGCGCACGAGATCATACGCACTTGGTTGTTCTCGACGGTCGTACGGTCCCACTTCGAACACCAGTCGTTGCCGTGGACCGACGCGGCCATCTCCGGCTGGGTTCTCGACCCGGATCGCAAGAAGATGTCGAAGTCGAAGGGCAATGTCGTGACCCCGTTGGCGCTGCTCGAACAGTACGGGTCCGACTCCGTTCGCTACTGGTCGTCGTCGGCCCGCTTGGGTGTCGATACCGCCTTCGACGAGGGCCAGTTGCGGGTGGGACGACGTCTGGCGATCAAGCTTCTGAACGCCGCCAAGTTCACGCTCGGTCATCTAGAGGGCGGCTCCGGGGAAGAGGGAGGCGTCACGGTTGCGCTCGACCGCTCGATGCTCGCCGCGCTCGCGGCACTGGTGGAAAAGGTCGGCCGCGACTTTGACGGCTACGATTCCGCCCGAGCGCTGGCACGGACGGAGAAGTTCTTTTGGTTCTTCACCGACAACTACCTCGAGCTGGTCAAGAGTAGGGCCTACGGCAATGAAGGTCCCGAAGCTGCGGCCTCGGCACACCGCTCACTTGCCGTCGCGTTGTCCTCGCTGTTGCGACTGTTCGCGCCCCATCTGCCGTTTGTCACCGAGGAGGTGTGGTCCTGGTGGCAGGAAGGCTCGATCCATCGAGCGGCATGGCCCGAGCCGGACGAGGCGCGGGCGCTGGCCGGCGATTCGGATGAAGGTGTTCTCGAAGCCGCGGCGGCGGTGCTGGCGGAAGTGCGCAAAGCCAAGACCGAAGCCAAGGTGTCGTTGCGGGTCGAAGTCGAGGAGGCCGTCGTGCGCGACACTGCGCCGCGGCTCGAAGCGTTGCGGGCGGCCCTCGACGATCTGGTCGCCGCCGGTAGGGTTCGCAAGGTTGAACTCGAGGAAAGCGGCACGTTTGGCGTCGATGTCCGCCTCGTGGAAGCCGATCAGACCCCAAGCGGCTAGCGGCTACTCGTCGCCGAGCCGGGTCGAGGCAGCGGCGTAGACGCGCAGTGTCGCGCGATCTTGAACAAACGCTGCAAAGGACAGGTTGTCCCGCCGCCAGTCGGGGTCCGGGTTGATTAGGATCGAGTTCACCCCAGAGCCGATCGTGCCGAGTTCGAGGGCGGGCAGGAGTCGACGCACGACATGGTCATTGTGGAGCGTCTTACGGATGTTCTCGCCGCGACCGACCGGGGTCTCGAAGCCGTTTTCCACCACCGCCAGCCACAGCACCAGCTCCTCTTTCGAGCGGTGAGTCTGGACCGACAGCTCGATTTCGATCCGGTCGTCCGGCGCAAGGCGCGCTGCAATCGTGATCCTGCTCCGCTCTTCGTCTTGGCGAGCGTGCTCGATCAAGGCTGTGACATCGGACTCAACCGAGCCGACGGCGCCCCAACGTCCGTTGACGACAATCTGTGGTGTATAGACACCGCGGGATTCGAGTCGACGAGCATAGCTTCGCTGGCGATCCGACCAGTCGGAGGACGAGAAGGGATCCGTCCACCCGAGATAGTTCCAGTAGTCCACGTGAAAGGCCAAAGGAACTATCGAAGTCCCTCTTGGCAAGGTCTTGGCGAGCCGACTCAGGAGCCGATCTGCTGCGGGACAGCTGGAGCAGCCCTGCGAGGTGAACAACTCGACGAGAACGGCCGATGGAGCCGGCTCTTTTTCGAGTTGGGCGCTTGTGCTCTCGCTCGTTACCGCCGTGGCCGTGACGGCCACGAGAGCAAGGCCAACCGAAAAGAGGCCAACCGCCAGGGAGTGCACCTCCACGACGGGACGCTATCGGTAGGAGGCCAACAACGCCCTCGCGTTGCGAATCGCGCGCGCGGCGTCGGCGCTGTCGGGTTTGTTGCGGCCGACACCCGTGCGCTTGCCGTCCTCGCGGATCTTCGGGTTCGAGTAGTGAAGCACTCGTCTTCCTTCTCCTGATCGGAAGATCGCCATCATGGTCCGGAAGAGGCCGCCGGGTTCGTAGTACCCCCAACCGAACGGAAGAAAGGGGTCGATGGTGGCGCTGCCGCGGGCATGCGCGAGACCCAGGTTGTGGCCGAGTTCATGGCCGAAGGTGTAGTTGGGGCTGATGCAGTCATAGCGCGTCACGCTGAACGCGAAGGTTGATGGTACCGACGACTTCGGCGACAGATAAGCGATCCCACAGCGGTCCGAGTCGCGGCGGTCGACAACCAGTTTGACGAAATCGGCCTTGTTGGTGTTTCGCAGGCCATGAACCGCGTCGAGTTTGCCGTCACTGGTTCGCTGTAATCGCGCCAGGTCGATACTCATGTCCTTCTTTTCTTTGTAGCTCACCTGCCGCGCATCCTTGAGCTTGAACTTCGATCTGGCTTTGCTGTCGTCCAAGGCGGTATTTGTCTCGGCCACGCCAAGCTGGATCAGGGATTCGATGGCGTTTTTGCTACCCAGACGATCGCGGGCTCTCTTGGTGTAGACGACGAGCAGATCGAACGTTGTCTTTACCTTGCTCGGCACCGCCGCCACCTCCGGCCGGCCCACCTCGCTGGGATTCAGCGACACCCGGCGAACCGGATCGGGTGGATGGACAACATCGTTGCCGTCAGGCAGCAGCCTGAGGTCGATCTCCTCGACCCGATAGCTGTTCTCGGAACCGGGCAAGATCTGGAAACGGCGCTCACCGAGCGAAATACCAGCGGTGAGAACACCCTTGTGGACGACAACAACGACCGAGCTCCAGGGTTGCCCCACGATCCGGCCCTTCCAGGCAAACCCCTGGTCGCTGGTGATCCAGATCCGTTCGGCGACGGCTCGCGCCTCGAGCTCCGGTGCGAGGTCGAAGATCAAGGTCTGCCCGCGTTCGAGCGATTGGGCCAGGGCCTCGAAGTCGACATCGACCGCCGATGAGCCAAGCACCTGGAAACCGGTGGTCGGGGAGCGGGATTCCGAGAGTCGAGATTCGGTCTCCTGGGGCCTGAGCAAACGAGGCTCGGCCCCGTAGATCCCACCGTTCCAGGTCGATACTACGCAAATCAAACCAACGATCGCTTTCGTCGATCTCTTCATTCGGTTTCGTCTCCCAGGCTCAGGCCCATCTCGCGTGCGGTCATCACGGTGTCCGAATCCAGAGGAACCGTCTTCATTCTCCGAGTGGCCTCTTCCAACGGCACTGTCAAGACGTTTGGTGGGTCCAGCGCTACCATGATGTTGGATCGGCCTTCTGCGATAAGCCGGACCGCCGCGGCGCCAAAACGCAACGCCAGGAGACGGTCATAGGACGTGGGTCGGCCACCGCGTTGGAGGTGTCCGAGGACTACAGATCGGGTCTCCTTTCCGGATGTCTGGTGGATCTCCCGAGCCACACGCTCGGCGATTCCCCCCAGAACGATCTCCTGGCCGGGGTCCGTCTCGTGCTTTGTCACCATGTCACCACCGCGCGGTCGTGCTCCTTCGGCGACAACGACGATGCTGAACCGGCGTCCGCGCGCCTGCCGCTCTAGGATCTTTCGGCAAACGGCATCGATGTCGTAGGGGATCTCGGGGATGAGGATCGCATCCGCGCCGCCGGCCACCCCGGCGTGGAGTGCGATCCAGCCGGCATAACGTCCCATGACCTCCACCGTAAACACCCTCTCGTGGGCTTCGGCGGTCGAGTGCAAGCGGTCGATGGCCCCGGTTGCCACCGAGACCGCGGTGTTGAACCCGAACGTGACAACGGTGCCGGAGAGATCGTTGTCGATGGTTTTGGGCACGCCAACGATCGGCAGACCCTTCTCGGCCAGCTTCTGCGCGATCTTCATCGACCCGTCGCCGCCGACGGCGATCAGCGTGTCGAGCCCGAGCCGCCCGAAATTCTCGACGATCTCATCCGAGCGATCCACAAACCCGGTCGAACCATCGGTGTTCTCGACCGGAAAGTGGAAGGGGTCTCCACGGTTGCTCGTTCCGAGGATGGTCCCGCCGAGATGCACGATGCCCCGTACCTCGTCACGGCCCAGGGGCACGGTCTCGTGGGTGTCGAGAAGCCCCGTATATCCCCTTTGGATGCCGAGCACTTCCCAGCCCTGATGATCGGCTGCCAGAACGACGGCTCGGATGACGGCATTGAGGCCCGGGGCGTCGCCGCCGCCGGTGTTGATGGCGATTCGCTTGCGTCTCGGCACTCGCTATTCTCCTCGGTGCCGGGGGTAGAGGTCGAGCGGATCGGTTTCGATTGTCTGGCGTTTTACGATCCAGAGTATCTGACCGGTGTGGTAGCTCATGTGCTCGACGGCGTGAAAGAGAGCGCCGAGCACGTCACACGAATAGCCCTGAATGCTGAGGGGTCGATGAAAGTCGGCCGGGTCGATCGAGCGAACAACCTTGCAACTCTCGGCAACCGTCGATTCGAGAAGCTCACCCAACTCATCGCGGCGATGCGATCGATCGGCGCTGAACTCGCCGGCCCGGTCACGGTCGAAGTCTCTTTCGCCGAGACTCGAGAGAATCCACAGAGACAGATTTCCATGCAAATGGAGAAGCAGGTTGCCGACGCTGCTGGCTCCAGCGGCCGGTCGCCACCAGACCTGCTCCTCGTCTAAGCGGTTCACCGTCACCTGGATCTTCTGAAGGTACTCCTCGAGATAGCGGGCGGCGAGCTCGGGAAAGCTGTCGCAGCGGCCGCGCGAGAGTACGGTTCTGACCAGTGGCTCTACTTCCATTTGCCTACGATACCCTGAGCCGCGATGACGGGAGAACGGGAGGAGTTTCCATTTCGCCCCTGGGTTGGGCGCAGTTGCCGCAAAGCGATGGTGTGGGGTGTAGGCGTCGTTGTTCTGATGGGTGTGTTGGCGTGGCTCACCCGCGAGCCCGGGAGCGCACCGTTGTCTCGCGCTTTTGGTGTTCTCGTGTTCTATGGCTCTCTTTTCTGGTTGACGCTCGTGAAGATCTGGTGGACCGCCAGTTACCGACCGGCCGTCGAGCTCGATCTGGAAGCGCTGGCCTATCAGCCGCTTCATACCTTCCGGCCGCGACGTCTCGCTTGGCTGGATGTCTTGGCCCTGACGCCACGCAAGGGAACTTCGAGTCTGCGCTTTGTCGTCCGCAAGCGATCCGGCCGGGCGAAGGAGTTCTTTCTCAATCTGGCGGTGGTCGAGCGGGGCGGCGAGTTTCTCCAAGCGCTCGAAAAGCGACTCGAGACAGCCGGACTGGTGCCGGACCCCGAGGTCAAGCGGGGCTGGCGGCGGCCGGGTTGGGAGGATTAGGTTAGGTGTGGGCGAGGGCGCGGGCGACAAAGGTGCGCCAGCGCTTACGTTCTCGACGCGCACGTTCGGCGGGCCAGGTTGGCTCGAGGAGTCGGCTTGAGCCTGGCTCGAGCGTAAGGGGCGCCATCTTGCCTTCCAGACCTGCCAATGCGAGGCGGCTGACTCCCAGAAGGCCGGTCTCCTCTTCTTCAGAGACCCTGACCTCGATCTGACCGACGTCGGCAAGCGCAGAGACCAGAGGCTCAAGCCGGGTCAGCTTGCCGCTCACTCGCAGCTTGCGGGTCGGAACTCCCGCGTCGGCGAACGTCTCGATGCAATCGAGGACTCGCATCGCCACCGCATGAACGGTTGCCGCAAGGATCTCGTCGCCGCCGCTCTCGGGATGGATTCCCGCAACGACCGCGGCCGCCCGGGGCTCCCACCAGGGCGTGGCGGCTCCGGCGAAGGCCGGAAACACCCTTGGCAGTTCTTCGGGATCCATCGTCTTGGGGTGCCATTTACCCAGTTTGCGCCTTGCAAGCCTGGCCGCCCAGTCGATCGCTGCCCCGGCGCTGTTGACCGAGCCCTCGAGTTGGTAGCGTCGGGTTCGGCGAGTGGTGGCCAGAGCGGCGCTGAGAAGCTTCGAATGAGTGATCACACGTGAGCCGGTCGAGGTCAGCACAAAGGCGCCGGTTCCGAAGTGAGTCGCGGCGATGCCCCGTCGCCAGCCGCCGTGTCCGAGAAGGGCGGCCTGCTGGTCGCCGATCGAACCCGTCACCGGGATCCCGCGGTAGCTTCCCCATCGCCCGGCACTCGGACGCAACTCCGGTAGCGCGGTCTCTGGAATGCCGAAGAGGCGCGAGAGTTTCGGATCCCAGCGGCCGGTTAGCAGATTGAAGAGCAACGTGCGACCGGCGTGGGAGGGCTCGGTGGCGGGTCGACCGGTGAGTCGGTGCATCAAGAATGCGTCCAAGGTGCCCGCCACGACCGTGCCGTCCAAAGCCCCTTTCTTGTGGCCGCGGTCGCGGCGAAGCAAAGAGGCGAGCTTGAGCGCCGCGTAGTGGGGTGAAAGGCGAAGGCCCGTTCTTCGGGCGATGTCTCTTTCGTGCCGGGAGAGTCTCGCTGCCGCGTGCGCCTGGCTGCGATCCTGCCAGGATCGGGCTTCGGTGAGAGACAAGCTGGTCTTTCGTTCCCAGAGAAGGCAGGTCGAGCGTTGGCAGGTGAGGCCGATAGCGGAGATGGAATGCCGCAGAAGAAGGGTCTCGAGGGTCTCGAAAACGCTTGCCGCGAGCTGCTCAGGGTCGTGTGTCACCTGTGTGCCATCGGTCTGTCGGTGTACCGGGAACGAGAGCTCATCCAGTTTCCTCCCGGCGGTGTCATAAACCGCGCCCTTGGTGGATGTCGATCCCTGGTCGATGGTGGCGATGAGCTGGCGCCGCCTCGGGCTCACTTCGAGGTCTCCTCGAGCTGCGTCGCTTGGCTGGGCGTCAGGCCCAGCAAGCGGCGAAGTTTGCCGGGAGAATCGGTGAAGAACCCGGAAACGCCGAGGTCCAATAGGTTGCGCGCCTCCCGGACATCGTTGACGGTGTAGGCGAGTACGGGGCGTCCGCTCCGCCGGGCCTGGCGCATCAAGTAGGCGGTGGCGAGGGCTCGATGGGCGTGGAGGCTCACGGCCCCGAGGCGGTCGCCGGCGCGGACCAGCGCGGTCCGATTCTTCTTGGCCAACGGTGCCAGAGCCAGCCCGGGGTCGAGTGACTTCAGGACGGCGAGAAGCTCCCAGTCGAAGCTCGACACCAGAAACCGGCGCCGGCCGCGGATCGAGTTGAGCAAGCTCGAGGCAAAAAGCCTCCGGTCGGCGTCCCGCCTTTTGAGCTCCAGATTGAGGGTCACGGTCTCCGGCGTTTTCGCCAGAAGGTCGTTCAAGTCGGGGATTTGGCGGCGGTTGCCTCCCGGCGCTTTGAGTGGGATCTGACACAGTTTGCCAAGCCGGGTCTTCTCAACGGTTTCACTGCGGCCGGTGAGACGATCCAGAGTCCAGTCGTGGAACACGGCGAGACCGTGATCGGCAGTGAACTGGACATCGATTTCGACCATGTCGGCTCCCTGGTCAACGGCCAGAAGAACGCTCTCGAGCGTGTTTTCGAGCTCCTCTCCGGCGGCGCCGCGATGCCCTACAATCCAGGGCGGAGAGGGAAGGTCGAGGCGCGCCATGGATGACCTCAGCGGGCTGCGAGAACGAGCGAGAAGCGACAGGGGAACCGCCGTCTGAGTTCGAGGATCCGGTGGTCTTTGGCGAGTACCGGGATCTCATCGAGCCGCCAAGCCTGACCTGCAGATATCCGGCCGTCGAGGGCGGCTATCGAGCCGACCCCAAGAAGCGGCAGCAGGCGCGCGCCGGCGGCGGTCAGGGCGCCTTGCTCGAGGTCCGTGATCACAGCGCCGTGTTTGCCCACCCGGACCATCTCGCTCAAAACCTCTCTTGCCATGGGGGGGTCGAAGTGATGAAGAAGAAGTGCCGAGATCGTCCAGTCAAAGCTCGAATCGCGAAACGGCAGCGCCGTGACATCCGCGGCTACCGCCGAACCTAGAAAACCCCGACGGCGGCCGTGTGCCAAATGGTCGAGCTTGCGATCCACACCCAGCGCTCGCAGCCGACTGCCGCGACGCTCGCAGATCCGGCCGAGCCGTCCGAGAAGCTCGCCGCTCCCAGTGCCGAGATCAACGACGCTTGTTGTCTTTCCGGTCCCGATTCGTGGCAAGAGTGTCCGTAGGGTGGTTCGGAATCCCAGAGTCCAGCGGTTCACCCGACCCAGGTCATCGAGAGCCCGGCGCGCCGCCGAAGGGGCGAGAGAGGCACTATCGAGAAGCTCGGGACGGCGGGGTTGCATCGAAGTGTGTCGGGTTCGATTGCGCGGTGCAGGCGAGACTGGTATGTCTTACGATCGAGCAATCCCATGGAGACTACCAGCCAGCTTTGGAGGGTCGGACCGCTCATGCTGGGTTTGCTGGCCCTTGCGGTGGACGGATTCTGGCATGGTGTGTTCACCGGGGACAGCCCGCCCATTGCGCTGGTGGCTTTGAGTGCCCTGGCGCTGGGCGTCGCAATGTATCGTCCGCGAGGCTGGCCGAGTCTGGCGCTCGCTGCCGGTGTAGTGCCGCTGGCGATAGGTCTCTACGGCGGTGTGGTCGCCGCGCTCCTGGCAGTGGTCGTGCTCCTCGCACGGCAGTCGGTTTTCTGGGTGATCCAGCGGAGAGAGGGCCGAAGCGAAGGCAGCGAAAAGGAGGCGATCGAGTTGGTCTTGAGTCTGGGCCCGCTGGCTCTCGCGGTTGTCGCCGCGAGTTGGGTTGGACTGGGCCCCGCGGTCGAAACGCCGGAAATCGGCGGTCTTGTGAGTCGGTTTGGCCGCGGGACAGTCGCCGGCGGTGTCTACCTGCTCGTCTTCGGCGGGCTGAGCTACGCCGCCAGAATGCCGCGTGGCGCTCGACCGCGAATGCGCGATTTGTCTCCTTTGTTGCTGGACGCGCTTGGTTGGGCTCTAGGCCTGGTGTCGACACTGTCCCTTATTCAGCTGGGTTGGTTCGCAGGCTTGGCGCCGGCGTTCGGGTTGGCCACGCTGTCGATCCTGGCGGCGCGCGCCGATCTTTCCGCGCGGCGGGAACGGCGAATCGCGGACCGTTTGCGAGAGGTTCACCTGGCGGGACATCGAATCATCTTTCGCCAACCCGATCTGATGGCTATCGCCCGACAGATTCATACCGAGTGCAACGGCGTGGTGGGTTTTTCGTGGTTCCATTTCGAGCTGACCGCGCCGGACGGCTCACGTAAGAGCTGGTGGGCGGGTCCCGACACGAGCGTGTTGGAAGGCAAACCGGAACCGCCGTCGGAACCGCCGCATGGGCACGGCTTGCGTCGCCGCGTCAGTTGGAAGGTGGTCGAGAGAGAACTCGCGACAGCGGAGCGCGCTCTCGGCAAGATCAAGCTCTGGTGCGACCCGCGAACGGTGGATGAAGGGGCGGTCGATTGGCTTGACGCGTTTCTGCCCGAAGTGACGTCGTCGATCGAGCGCGCTTTTCTCAACCGCGAGGCGAGGCGTGATCCGCTGACGGATCTGGGCGACCGGCGGGTTCTCGAGAGCCGGCTCGAAGGGGCTTTTGCGGCGTGTCTCGACCGCGGATCATCGATGGCGGTCATCATGGCGGATCTCGATCGTTTCAAACGCATCAATGATCGCCACGGACATGCCGTTGGCGATAAGGCGTTGATCGAAGTCGCGCGGATTCTTGAAAAGCATCAACGCGAAGCCGACGTCTGTTGTCGTTACGGTGGTGAGGAGTTTGCGCTGGTGCTCGAAGATGCCGACGGCGAAACTGCCATGGCAGTGGCCGAACGGATTCGCGAGGCCGTGGAGAACGCCCTCTTCGTACCGGGAGGAAAGAAGGTACCGCTGCGGACAAGCGCCGGTGTCGCTTCGTTTCCGGAGCTACATGTCAAGCGCGCCGGGGAGCTCGTGGAGCTGGCCGACGAGGCGCTGTACGAGGCCAAGCGTCAGGGTCGCAATCGCTGTCTGTTGAGCCTCGGTCAGGGTCGTTTTCGTGAAGCTTCGGGCGACGTAGTGGGCCCCGAGGAACCGGTGGCCGAGTTAGAACCGCCAACACTTTTTGCGTGATTCCACAGCCGGACTTCAGCCTCGAGCCGACGCCACCGATATAGAGCGCGGCTGATCCTGCGCACGGTGCGGTGGCTCCGTGCTCGGATCGCCTCGCGCTCGAGATGGCTGAGGTCTCGGCACTTGAACCGGCCGGCGTCCCACGCAGCCCGGTGAATGCCCGGCAGGAACGCTGTGAGCCCGCGAGCACAAGAAGCCCTCTGAAGTCCTCGTTTGGTCCGCGCGGGCGAGCAACGAGGCGCGAGCGAACTCCTCCAAGGCTGAGCAGTGAGCGCCGTTTCCAGTCGGGCGTTCACCGGCTGTGTCCAGCCGGCCCGCCACTCAACGTAGAAGAGCGTTTCTAGGCCAACGGTGCGAGCGGGGCGAGGGTCCAGTCGGGGGCCGAGCCACCGAGCCCGACGAGTTCTTGCGAGTCAGTGTCGCCGGCTGCCAGGGTCTCGGGTGCCGGTGGTTTGGAGAGCTCGGTTTCGTATTCGAGACGGTTCGCCGCCACCGCCGGCTCGAGCCAGGAAGGGCGTGAATCGGACTCGAGATCCGAGACCAGGTCGAGCGGCAGAAAGAAGGCGTCCTCCCGGTTCTCGAGCAGCCCTCGGTTGGTCGCCCGATCGGCCAACGGCAGATAGTGCAGCCGCAAGGAGTCGAGACAGCGGCGATAGTGCTCGCGAAACCGCCCGCGCATAGGGTGAGGTCTCGCGTCGGTGTCCTCCGAAGAGGCGTCGGGTCCGTTTCGACCGGGTACAGCGGGCGCGTCGTAGACGGCCCAGGAGCCGGTCACGAGATCCGGTGAGCCGAGAAAAGAGAGACGGGGCTTGGATCCTGCCAAAAAGCGTCCGGCCTCCCGGCTCATGGCGAGGGTCAGGACCCCACCGCGTCGTCTCTCCTGGCGTCGATCGAGAGCCGCGAGGATGTCGGCCAAAAAACCATCCCCGAGTATCGCGACCCAGCTGGACACGGCAGCCCGAAGTGTTTCGAACGCCCCTCCCCGCAAGACGTGGGTGCGTGGTGGACGCCACAGAATGGGATGTCTTTGGATCTTAAGTCGCGAATGATGAAATGCTGCTGTGGCGCGCAGCCGAAGCGGTAGCGGCGCGGCCGCGGTTCCCGCCGGATCGAGCAGAGCGCCGAGTAGCTCACCGGCGGCCGGATGAGGGCTCAGCAGCCTGCTGAGAGCAGCGGCATCGAGATGAAGACGTAACCGGTGGATGCGGACGGGCGGCGATTCAGGCGGTTCGAGCCCCAGCTGATAGAAGCTGTAGCGCAGTGCTGTAGAGACCAGATGACGCATCAACGTGGCGCCGAGATGTGTCAGTGGCGGCTGGGGGCCAGGGAAGAGAAGGCTGCGGCTTGCCCGGATTCGTTGTGGCGGCATGACGCCGTCTCCTGCCATCTGCTGATGGCCGCTCCTCGACGAGGCTCCGGCATCGCCGGCTTCTATCTTCAGATGGCTCCTTGGATCCGCCATCGATCCTCAGACAGGCGACGACAATGCGACAGTGTCGACCTTACCCACAGCTGTTAGTGCACCCAGCCGTGCATCCGCTGGAACTCCTCGAGCCAGGCGGTTGTTGCCGGGTGAATCGTGTCGCCTCCTTCGAGCTCGAAGAAAAACGGTTGCCGCGAGGACTCGTCTGGTGCGATCTGATTCATCGTCTTGGCTTCGTAGAGCCTGCCGTTGAGCATCGTGTAACCGACGTACTCGGAGCGCCTCAGGTTTTCGAGTGGGTTGCCGTTGATGACCACCAGATCGGCCAGCTTGCCTTTCTCGATTGAGCCGATATCGCCATCGAGCCCGACATAGGCGGCACCGTAGATCGTGGCGGTGCGCAGAGCCTCCCAGGGTGTGAAGCCGCCTTGTTCGAACATCCACATCTCCCAGTGCGCGGCCAGGCCTTCGCGCTGTCCATGTGCGCCGATCTGAACCGAAACGCCCCGGTCGATGAGCTCCTTGCCGAACGCCGCTACATAGATGTGGTTGTAGTGGTCGTCCGGGGCTTTCTGACGGCGCATGGCTCGCGGCTCGATGATCGATCGTGGGCTAAAGCGCATCAGCCGCTCGTTCTCCCAGACATTGGTGCGGTCGTACCAGTAGTACTCCCCGGTCAGCCCCCCGTAACCCACACCGAGGGTCGGCGTGTAGCCGACCTCGGTTTGTTCCCAGAGTTGTTGGACGTCCCCATAGGCGGTTTTGACCGGGATCGCGTGCTCGATCCCGGTGTGTCCGTCCACCAGCTCGGTGAGGTTGTGTTGAAACCGCATGCCGCCCTCCGGCACGACCATGATGCCGAGCTCGCGGGCCGCCGCGAGGATCTGCTGCCGTTGGTCGCGGCGGGGTTGTTGATAGCTCTTGACCGAGATGGCTCCAACGTCTTTCATTCGCTGGACATGGAACTTCGCGTCGTCGAGGCTGTCTACCGTGGCGGTGGCCCCGGGGGATTGGGCACCATAAAGAATCCGACCGGTAGAGAAGATCCGGGGCGCCAGGATTCGTCCGGCACGCTGCATCTCGGCGGCCGAGAAAATCGAGCTCGTGTCGTTCGAGGGGTCGTGGATCGTGGTGACGCCAAAGGCGAGATTCGAGTACTGCTGCCAGTTCTGCTGCGGGGTGATTCCCCAGCGCGCCATGGCGCCATGGGCATGGGCGTCGACGAGGCCAGGAATGATCGTCCGGCCCGACACATTCAGGACAAAGGCGTCATCGGGCACGGCGATTTCAGAAGTCGAGCCCACGGCGGCGATGCGGTTCCCCTCGACCAGCACCGTCCCGTTTTCGATCACCTCGCGGGTCTCTCGCGCGTCGCGCATGGTGACGATCCGACCGCCGACCAGAGCGATCGTGCCCCGCGGCCGGTCGGCCTCGACAGCGAGGGATATGTCGATGCCTTCGGCCACCGGTTCGGGAAGCTCTTCGGAGGAGTCGCTTAGGAAGGCGAACGCGTCGACGAGATCGCGGCTGTAGAAAGTAGCGCCTCGCGCCCAGCTGAGCTTCGAGGAGTCGGCGGACCATTGCAGGAAGTCACCCGCCCGCTTGGAGACCTGACGCACCGGGATCGATTTGCTCTCCCCCGCCACATTCACCGTGCCACCGGTGCGGGCAAACGGGGCCACAAAGGCGTTGTGGTCTTCACTGAAGGCGACCCATTCGCTGTCGGGCGAGACAGCGAGCGTCGTCGCCTTGGCGCCCTTGATGTGCGTCCGTTCGTCGAGCCCTCGCGAGTCGACGCTCTTGAGCACGAGCTCGGTCCGAGACTCACCGGAGCGCTCGACAAAGTACACGCGTTCTTCCTCCGCGCCGTAGTGGATGTTGAAGCCGGAGTTGGAGATCCGAACGGGTTCGCCGCCACCGATGGGAACAACATAGATACCGGGGTTCTCGGACCAGATCGGCGAAAGGAGAAAGCCGCCCGAGATCTTGCGGTAGGCGATCGAGTTGCCGGAAGGCGAGAAGCGGGTTTCCACATAGTGGCCCGGCTGTTCCGTCACCGTGCGGCCCTCTCCGCCGGTTGCTGGAATGACACGGACGGCGCCCAGCGTCTGGTCGTTCCAGGTGGTGTAGACGATCCATTGGCCGTCTCGCGACAAGCTGGGGAAGAACTCGAAGTGATCGTTCTGCGCTGTTAGCCGCCGCGCGATGCCACCCGCTGCATCTCTCGCATAGAGATGACCGAGTGCTTGAAAGACGATGGTTTGACCATCGGGAGAGACCTGTGCCCAACGGGGCATTCTTGTCGCAAAGGTCTCGGGGGCTACGTCGATCGGAAAGCGGAGGGCGCTTTGGATCTTTTTCTCGGCCTTGATGTGAACCGGGATTTCCGAGACGGCGCCGCCTTCCACTTCAACGCGGTGGATCTTGCCGCCGGTCCAGAAGACGATGGACTCCGACCCCGGTGTCCACGCAAAGGCCGGCGCGTTGCCTTCGCTGCCGCTGGTCTCCTGATGGTCGCGCTCGAAGCCGGGGAAAAGAGCCCACTCCTTCCCCGATTGGAGATCCTTGAGATAGAGTGCGCTCACCAGACCGGGCAGGCGCTTGATGAACGCCAGATAGCGGCCGTCCGGTGACGGCGTGGGTCGAACCGCACCCCCCGGGCCACTCACCAGTGTGTCGGTTTCGCCCTTTTCCCGGTCCAGCCGCTTGATCACGAAGATCTGACCGGTCGCGTCCTTGTTGTACTCCCAGACCCGTCCGGGCGTTGCGTCCTGGCTGTAGTAGAGATAGCGGCCGTCGGGCGAGAACGAAGGCTCGGCCATGTTTTTCTGGTCGCGATTCTTGTTGGGGCGCTCGGTCACCTGGAGGCCACCGCCACCACCGATGTGAAACAGCCAGATCTCTCCCGCCGGAATCGAGCGCGTGGACGTAAAACCTTTCTTGGCGGCGATGTAGCGACCGTCGGGGCTCCACCCGGGGTTGTGGACGAGATTCTCCTTCTCCTCGCTGACCGCCCTCGGATCCGATCCGTCGGACTTCATGATCCAAAGGTTGTCGGCGCCACCGCGGTCGCTGATAAAGGCGATCTGCGAACCATCGGGCGAGAAACGGGGCTGGAAGTTCCATTCGATTCCAGAAGTCAGGGCGCTGGCTTGGCCGCCGGCGATCGGCATCGTGTAGAGGTCACCCAACATGTCGAAAACGATGGTCGCGCCATCGGGTGATACGTCGAGGTTTGTCCAGGTCGTCTCGTCGGTGTCGATGGTGATGGTCTTCCACTCACCGGGTGGGGTCGAGACCTCCCACTTCTGCTCCTTGTCGTCTGCTTCCTTGGAGTCATTCTTCTTCTTTTTGGCGTCGGCGCCGTCGGCACCGAACGCAAGCAAGCAGGCGAGCCCCGTCGCGAGGAAGCGAAAGCGATTCTTTGTCATGGATCCAGGCTCCTTTTTTCCGGGTGGCGAGAGTGCGGCCGTCACGAGGAGGCCGGTCGAAGGCACGAGCTGCTAGGGTCGCGATTCTACCCGTGGTTTTCCGGGGGAGTGCAAATCGACGTGAGGGAGTGGGAATGAGCAAAGTTCACCGCTACGAGGCAAAGGGCTTCGTCGTGCTGTACGACGTCGAGCGTTGTATTCATGCGGCGGAGTGCGTGCGGGGTCTGCCCCTCGTGTTTGATCCGCGGCGACGACCGTGGATAGAGACCCACCACGCCTCGACCGAAGAGGTCGCCGAGGTCGTCTATCGGTGTCCAACGGGTGCTCTCCGCATCGATCCGGCATCCAACATCGATCCGGAACCGTCTCCCGAACAAAACATTGTCGAGGTCCGAAGCGACGGGCCGCTCTACCTGCGCGGGCAGATTGAGCTGGCAGCCGGCGCGGGCGACGAGGCGACCAAAGAAACGCGCGTAGCGCTTTGCCGCTGCGGCGACTCTCAAAACAAACCCTTCTGCGACAACAGCCAC
>JAOTZA010000231.1 GCA_029861655.1 Acidobacteriota bacterium
TGCGGCCGCTATCTGCGACCGGAGTTCCGGCGTCGTCTGTGCCCGTGATCTGTTGGGCGACCGGAGCTTGTATTACCGGGTCGATGGCGAACGGCTGCTGGTCGCTTCCGAAGAGCAGTCCATCCTGGCGTGCCCGGGCGTCTCGGCAGCGCTCGACGAGAACCGGTTGGCGCACTTCTTCGCGGCGCGGGTGCCAGAGGACAGTTCGACGTTCTTTGAGGACGTTCGAGAGCTCCGCCCCGGCCACCTGTTGAGCGTCGATTCTGGCCGGGTCGATGTCCTGCGGTACGCTCGGCTCGAGCCCCCGGAACCGATCCACTGCCGCGACGACCGAGACTACGCTGCGCGGTATCGCGAGCTGCTCCGGCAGAGCATTGCCTGTCGATCGCGTTCGACCTCGGCGGTCGCAGTGATGATGAGCGGCGGTCTCGACTCGACGTCCTTAGTCGCGCTTGCCGCGGCAGAGGGTGCTACCCAAGTCCGGCCCGCGTCGTGGATCTTCGATGAGCTCGAGAGCTGCGACGAACGCCGGTTCATGGATCCTGTCGTCGAACGCTACGGACTCGGCGCGATCCGGTTCCGGGGAGACGGGCACTGGCCGCTCAGCGAGCCGGGTCTGTACAACGCCAATCCGAACGCTCCCGAAGAGAACGCCTACCGCGGTCTAAAACGGAGTCTCTACCGCATGGTGGCGAAGAGTGGTTGCCGTGTGGCCCTCAACGGCGGCTCCGCCGATCAGCTCTACTTCGGCTCTCAACAGTGGCTGGCCGATCTGTTGCGGGAAGGGCGGCTCGTCGAGGTGGTGGTGGGTGGATGGCGGGAGCTTCAGAAGCGGGGAGCGCGCTCGGTCGCGGCCACTCTTCTTCGCAAGGCGGGTCTGCTTCGTCCGCCCGCAGGGACGTGGTTCTCGCGTGCTCCGTGGCTGACCGAGCAGGCGCGCCGGAGGCTGACCAGCCAGGATGATGCCCGCTGGAGTCACTGGCGGAGGCCGGCGCAGTGTCGAAACGTCTTTGGCGCCCGGGAGGCGCACTCGTTGGCTCGAGAGGTTTTCCACACGAACCGAGAGGCGATCGACCTGCGCCATCCGTACCGCGACCGTCGCTTGATCGATTTCATGCTGGCGATCCCGGCACACCAGCTCTACCACCGGGGGCGATTCAAGCATGCGGCCCGACAGGCCGTGTGGGATCTCCTGCCCGCCGGGATCCTAGTGCGCACGGACCGCACCCTGTTGACGCCGCTCTTCGAGCGCGGACTGTGGCGCCGCGAAGCGGAGCGGGTGGGCGAGATCCTCGGCCACAAGGACGCCGTGTGGCCCCGATACGTCCGACCGGATTGGCTCGAGGGCGTTCGCCGCGGGGGTGGGGAGCATCCGGTCGATGGGGTAATCCTCTGGCAGTGCGTGGCGTTCGAGCTTTGGCGCCGGCGCTGGGGAAGATCCTGATGCGGGATAGCGATCCGATCTTCCTGCAATTCGGCGAGCCCGCCGGGACCACCCATACCTACGGTGTTGCCGGCCGTCTGATCGTGAGCAATCGGGCGGTGGATGAGCTCGAGCCCTTCCGCGCCGCTGCGATGGCGGCGCCACTGGCGGCCCCCAGGTCGGACATGAGACCACCACCCACCGCGCCGGTCCTGTACGCCGATCGAGGCTGGGTCGGCGGTCATTTCGCGCTGGTCGAATGCCGCCGTTCGGACGAAGGCTTCTGGCTGGGTGTCGAGGGGGCCGGCGAGTTTCTGGTGACCGCACAGGGAGAGAGGATCGTCGAGTTGCGCGGGCCCCGCCTGAGGAAGAACATCGGACCCGTCGATGCGATACTGGGCCCTTGCCTCTGCCTGGCCCTGGCGCTCGGGAGGGTGTTCTGCCTCCATGCTTCGGGGGCGACCGGAGGGATCGCTGGAAGGGCTTCCGGAGGTGAGACCGCGATCGTGTTTGCGGGTCAATCCGGGGTCGGCAAATCAACCCTGGCGGCCGCGCTCGACGGCAGGCGACGGAGCACCGGCAAGACCTGGCGGAGGCTCTGCGATGACATCCTCCCGGTCGCACATCGCGACGGGGATCCCGTGGTGTTGCCGCGCTTTCCGCAGCTCAAGTTGTTCGCGAAGCGCCAGTGGGGAAGAGATCGCGACGATGCGATCCGTCTCGGGGCGCTCTTTCGTCTCACTCCCACAGCCGGAGGGGAGCCGATTCGGGTGCAGCGGCTCGGCGGCCGAGAGGCTGCCGTGGCGGTCATCCGGCACACCGTCGCCGGCCGACTGTTTGACGCCGGGTTGGCGTCCGCCCACTTGGACTTCGCCGGCCGCCTTGCGGACCAGGTGCCGGTCTATGATCTCAGTGTTCCACGGGGCCTGGAAACGGTGCCGGAAGTGTTAGCGGCATTGGAGAGTGTCATCTGAAACGGTGCTCCGCGCAGCGCCGGCTTCGGCGTGGCCACGGCTGCCAGGGACATGCCGCTTCAGCCGAGAATCAGGCCCAGGCCCAGACCAGGCGGTCATGGCTCTCTATCGATGTCCGCAGCTCGAGCTGCCCCTCCGTGAGAAGTTCCTCGATATTCTCGTTGATCAGTCGTAGCAGAGCGCGACGGTCGACAAACCGTGTCGCCGACGTTTCGTAGACACCGACCCAGGCATTGCGCCCGCTTTTCTTGGCGATGTAGAGCGCCCGGTCGGCGATCGTGTTGACTTGCTCCCAGCTGAAGAGCTCGGGGTCGCTCGATATGAACGGGTAGAAGGCGAAACCGATCGAGCACGTTAGCTTGGTCGTCTGGTCGTGACCCAGGTCGAAAACATGTTCTTCGACGCTCTGTCGCATGCGTTCCGCCAACTGCTCCGCCGCCTCTCGGTCCGCTTGACGAGCCACTATCAGGAACTCGTCGCCACCCCAGCGGATGATGTCGTCCGACTTGCGGCATGCGGCCTCGAGCAGGGTCGTGACCTGAAGCAGGACACTATCGCCCGCCGAATGACCGAAGGAGTCGTTGACTTCCTTAAAGCCGTCGAGGTCGAAAATCAGAAAGAGGGAGTCGGTTGGCGCACCACCTTCGTCTCCTTTGTCCACCTGTTCACGTCTCATCCTGTGGACCAGCGCCAGATCGCGTTCGATGGTGTTGACTAGAAAGCGCCGGTTGCGGAGGCCGGTCAAGGAGTCGGTGACGCTGGCAAGCTCGAGTTGGTTGATCGCGCGTTCGAGTTCGCTGTTGCGCTCCGCCAGCTCGCTGGTTCGCGAGCGAACCTCATCGGCCAGGCTCAGGCGCTGTTGCTCGGCGAATACGTGGCGCCGTTGCTGTCTTGCCAGGTAGCGCAGGATGAGGCCGACTCCGGCCAGTGAGTAAAGAAGATAGGCCCACCAGGTTTGCCACCAGGGGGGGATGACTCGTACGTCAAGGGCGAGTTCCTGCTGCCCCCAGACGCCGTCATTGTTTGCGCCGCGGACCCGAAACACGTAGTTCCCTGGGTCGAGGTTGGTGTAGGTGGCGCGATTGAGGTTACCGAGCTCGTTCCAGTTGGTATCGAACCCCTCGAGCATGTAGGCGTAGCGGTTCTTCTCAGGAGCCGTGTAATCGAGGGCGGCGAATTCGAACGACACCACATAGTCTTGGTACGAGAGCTCGATCGATGAGAGCTCGGCGACCGCGGAACCGGTTTCCAGATCACGGTTGAGCTTTTGCACCGAGGTCAGCGCGACGGGGGGTTGGTGGTTGTTGACCCGGACCTCACTGGGATAGAAGGCGCTGAACCCCTGGTTGCCGCCAAAGAACATCTCGCCGGTTGTGCTCCTGAAAGCGGCTCCGAAGTTGAGCTCCAGGCTTTGCAGCCCATGTGTCGTATCGATGTTTCGGAAGGCTCCGGTGCGGGGGTCCAGACGCGACACCCCTCTGTTTGTGCTCAGCCACAGATAGCCCGAGGAGTCTTCGAGGATTCCCCAGACCTGGTCGTTGGCGAGCCCATCTTCTTCGCGGTAGTTCTCGAAGAGCGGCATGTGTTCCTTGCGGGAGTCACGCGACCAGGCGCTGATACCGCCGCTGGTGCCAACCCATAGGGTGCTACTCTGATCCTCGTGAATCGAGTAGATCTTGTCGCTCGAAATGCTCTTGTCATCGTCCGGGTCGTGCCGGTAGTGAGTAAACGTAGCGGTTCGCGGGTCCATGCGATTGAGGCCGCCACCGTCGGTGCCGACCCAAAGCGCGCCCATGGAATCTTCGAACAGCGCAACCACTCGATCGCTGCTCAGGCTTGTGTTCGAGTCGGGGTCGTGCTTGTAGTGGATAAATGTGCCGGTGTCCGGGTCAAAACGGTTCAGCCCGCCACGGAAAGCCCCCAACCAGAGAACTCCCTGGCTGTCTTCGAAGATCGAGGCAACGCTGTTGCTGCCAAGGCTGGTCGGGTCGCTGGGGTCGTGTTGGAATCGGGTAAAGGTCCTGCCGTCGGCATTGAGGCGGTGTAGACCTCCTTCGAAGGTGCCGACCCACAGCGTACTCTCGCTATCCACGAGCAGTGAGAAAACGCGCTCATCGGCGAGTGCCGTCGGATCATCGGGATCGACCCTGTAGGTACTCGTCTCTCCATCGCGACGGTCGATCCGGCTCAGACCGCCATAGGTGGCGACCCACAGTTGACGACCATCGGCCGACTCTGCAAACCCTTGGATCAGGTTGCTTGGCAAGCTGCTCCCGGGGTTCGCGCGATCCACCTGATAGGAAGTGAAGGAGCCCGTGGTCGGGTTCCACTTGTTGACTCCCCCGCGGTTGCCGACCCAGATGACGCCGCCGCGATCCTGAAAGAGCGTCAGAATCCGGTCGTCGACGAGGGTCGACGGGTCAGCGAGGTCTTTTTGATACGTGTGGAAGCCGCGCTCGATCGGGTCCCACTCGTTGAGACCCTTGTCGGTACCGATCCAGAGCCTTCCGTCAACGTCCTGGAGGATGGCAGTGACCCGGTCATCGCTCAGACTGCGCGGGTCGCCGTCGTCGGCCCGAAAGTGCTCGAAGACCATTGTTTCGGGATCGAGCAGGTTGAGACCGGCGTCGTAGGTGCCGATCCAGAGATTGCCTTCGAGGTCTTCGTGTACCGTCCGCACCCGGTCGCTGCTCAACGCGGACGGAACTCCCGGCTGGTGCCGGTAGTGGGTGAATTCGCCGGTCTGGCGATCGAACATGTCCAGACCGCCGCCATTGGTAGCGACCCACAGCCTTCCCTGACCATCCTCGTGGATGGCTCGGATGTCATCGTGGCTGAGGCTCG
>JAOTZA010000232.1 GCA_029861655.1 Acidobacteriota bacterium
CCGTCATTGTCGCCAGCCACCAGATCGAGACCCGGGACTTGCACCGTCCGCACGCGCTCACCGTACTTCTCGCCGAACAGCGCCATCGCACCTGCAGCCACCGCCTCATCGAAGTCCCGATCGGCGGTGATCGACGTCGCCTCCGCCTCGAGTACCCAGCGATTTACAAGTTCTTCGACCCGGGTAATCTGTCCGGTTGTCAGCGGCTCTCCGTAGGTGAAGTCGAAACGAAGCCGATCCGGCGCCACCAGCGACCCGGCCTGTCGAACACCCTCGCCCAGCACATGACGCAAGGCGGCATGAAGAAGGTGGGTTGCGGTGTGATTGCGCTGCGTCGGAAGCCGCCAGCCCGGGTCTACAACCGCCCGGATCTCTTGACCGGCCTCGAGCCGCCCGCGACGCACCTCGACAAAGTGAAAATGCCCCGCGTCCTTTTTGCGGGTGTCCACGACGTCGGCCTCTCCATCCGGCCAGCGCAGACGCCCGCGGTCTCCCAATTGGCCGCCGGCCTCGGCATAAAAAGGCGTCCTATCGAGCACTGCCACACCTTGTTCACCTGCCGAAAGGGCTCCGACCGGCTGCGGTTGCTGATCGTCGCCGGTACGCAAAAGAGCCATCACTTTGCTGGCATCCAATTCTGGGTCGGAATAGCCGATGAACTCGGTGCCGGCCGGAGTCTCGGTCTCACCAAGCGCCGCCGCCAGACCTCCCAACTCGCGCTGCGTCCCTCCCATCGCCGCCCGGGAGCGCGAACGCTGGATCTCCAGATGCCGCTCGAATCCCTTCCGGTCGATCCCGAATCTCTCCTCCTCGGCGATCTCTTCGATGACCTCGAGCGGTAGACCATAGGTGTCATAGAAGCGGAAGACGGACTCACCATCCAGAGTGTTCAGGCCCTCCTCGCGCGCCGACCCAATCGCCTCCTGCACCTGACGCGAGCCCAGCGCCAGCGTCTCCAGAAATTTCCTTTCCTCGGTCTCGACCGTGACCACCGAGGCGCGCTCGGTCTTTTCCAGCTCGGGGTACGCCGCGCCCATGACCTCTCTTACGACGGGCAGCAGCCGATGCAGAAAAGGCTCCGCGAACCCCAGGCTCATGCCGTGCCGAACCGCGCGCCGCAGAATCCGGCGCAAGACATACCCGCGCCCCTCGTTCGAGGGGATGACTCCGTCGGCCAGCAGGAACGTCGTCGCCCTGAGGTGGTCTCCGATCACCCGCAAAGCAACCTCACCCTCCTGAGTCGAGCCGCGGTCGAACTCCGCGAGAGCCGCCGCCGCCGACAACAGCGGCTCAAAGAGGTCCGATGCGTAGTTGGAGTCTTTCTGCTGGAGAACCGCCGCTACCCGCTCGAGGCCCGCACCGGTATCGATCGACGGGTTCGGAAGCGATTCGAGCTCACCGGATTCGTTCCGCACGAACTGCATGAACACCAGGTTCCAGATCTCGACATAGCGACCGCTCTGATTTCCCTCGTCGAAGGACACAGCAGGCAGACTGGGCTCGAGATCGACAAAAATCTCGCTGCACGGACCACAGGGACCGGTGTCGCCCATCGCCCAGAAGTTGTCAACGGCCCCACACCGGCGAACCTTTTCAGGGGCCATCCCCGTGAGCCTGGGCCACAACTCGGCGGCCTCGTCGTCCTCCTCGAAGACCGTCGCCCAGAGGCGGCTACCGGGGATGCCCCAGACCTCTGTGACCAGCTCCCAGGCGAAACGAATCGCGTCTTCCTTGAAGTAGTCACCAAACGAGAAGTTGCCCAACATCTCGAAGAACGTGTGATGCCTATGGCTTGGTCCGACGTTCTCCAGGTCGTTGTGTTTGCCGGAAACACGCATGCACTTCTGCACGCTGACGGCCCGCGGAGCAGCTGGCTCTTCGGCCCCGAGAAAGGCGTTCTTGAACGGCACCATCCCGGCGTTGGTAAACAGCAGGGTCGCATCACCGTGCGGCACGAGCGAGCTGCTGCGACTCACTCGATGACCGCGGTCGGCAAAGAACTCGACAAACGAGCTACGGACCTCTTCGCTCCTCATCGGGGGCTATGCTCCCATTTCTGCGGCCTTTTCGCGAAGCTCGGCCAGAGCCCCCCGGATGGGGCCGCCATTGAAACCCTTGCGCTCCAGGTGGCGGGCCAGCGCAGCTGCGTCCCAGCGACGGGTCTTCAACCAGACCCGCGCCGCTTCGAGGGTCCTCTCCGACTCCCCCTCACGCCATTCCTCGGCGAGAACCTCCGAGACCGTCTCGCCGGCGACCCCACGACGCTGCAACTCGGCACGCATGCGCCTCGGGCCAAAGCCCTTTCGCCGCGCCACGCCCGCCACCCATCGACGAGCGGAATCGGGGTCGTCGACGAATCCCTGTTGCTCGAGCCAGCGAAGCGTTTCTTCGATGGCGCTGGCCGGAAAGCGCCGCGATGCCAGCTTGGTTTCGAGCTCGCGACCAAAGTGCGGTCGGCGAGCCAGCAGGTCTAGCGCCTTGCGCCGGCAATCCTGCGAGACCTTGGCGCTCTCTTTTCCACTCACCGTCCCTCGATCTCGAAGGGCGAGTCGTCGGGCATCGGATTGGGCTCGCTCGGGATGTCGAGGGAAGATTCCATCTGCTCGCGTGCGATGTCGGCGGTGAACTGGACTCCCTGGATCTTGAGCTTGAACTCGTCGGGGTTCGACGCCCGGCGCAAGGCCTCGTCGAGCGTGATCAGACCGCCTTGGTAGAGACCGTAGAGGGACTGGTCGAAGGTCTGCATTCCGTACTGGCTGGTGCCAAGAGCAATCTGCTCGCGAATGAACTTGGTCTTCTCTTTGTTCTCGACGCAGTCGCGGATATAGGCGGTGGCGATCATCACCTCGGCGGCGGGAACGCGGCCCGTGCCGTCGGCGCGCGGGACCAGGCGAAGCGAGATCACCGCCCGCAAGACCTGAGCCAGCTGGATTCGAATCTGTTTTTGCTGATGGGGCGGGAAGACAGCGATGATCCGGTTGATCGTCTCGGTCGCATCGAGGGTGTGAAGGGTGGAAAAAACCAGGTGACCGGTCTCGGCCGCCAGCAACGCCGTTTCGATCGTTTCGTGATCGCGCATCTCACCGACCAGGACGACGTCGGGGTCCTGGCGCATCGCCGCCCTGAGGGCCGAGGAAAAGCTCTTTGTGTCGACATCCACCTCGCGCTGGTTCACCAGCGATTTTTTGTCCCGATGGAGAAACTCGATCGGGTCCTCGACAGTAATAATGTGTTCGTTTCGATTGCTATTGATCTGATCGACCATCGACGCCAACGTCGTCGACTTTCCCGAGCCCGTCGTACCCGTGCACAACACCAGGCCCCGTCGTTCCTGACATATCGACTCGAGAACCTTGGGGAGCATGAGCTCCCGCAAGCTCGAGACCCCCGCCGGAATGACGCGCAACACCATACCGGCCGAGCCACGCTGCTGGAACACACTGCAGCGGAAGCGACCCAGACCCGGAACCGAGTAGGCGATGTCTATCTCGAGATCCTCCTTGAAGCGCTGTTTCTGACGACCGTTCATAATCGAGAACGCCATCGCCACGGTGTCCTCCTGCATCAGCCGCTTGACCTCGATCAGCGACTGGAGCTCGCCATCAACACGGATCACCGGGTGGCTTCCGACTTTCAGGTGCAGATCGGAAGCACGGCGCTCAACCGCCAGTTTGAGCAGGTCATTGATATTCATTGTCGAAGCTCCTGACCGTCCTCGCCGCTCCGCGGGCCGTCAGACGGACTTTTCCGCCCCGATCGAGCCCGACAGACGCAAAGCAAAGGGCCCTGCAAGACTACAGAGCGCCCCTAGAGAGTGTCAACGGAAGAGGACACACACTTGCCGCGGCCAGCCTCCACACCCACCAGAAGAGCCGCCGCGCCTACCAGCGCGGCGGTTTCCACCCTCAGAATACGGGGCCCCAGGCCGCTGGGACGGCAACCCTGTTCCTCGAGCAGGCTCTTCTCACCGGCCGAGAATCCGCCCTCCGGCCCAACTAGCAGTGCCACCGACTTCTTGCCAGGCGTCCTGAACTGGGTCTCGGTGGTGTGGCCGGGCTCGAGAACCCACCGGGACTCGAGCCCGTCGATCAGCTCTGCGACCTCTGTCCACTTGTGGACGCCGGAGATCTCGGGGAGCCGCGCTCGCCCCGATTGTTCGACCGCCGAGCGCGCCACGCGGCAAAGCCGCTCCAGAGTCTTGGTGCCAAACCGCCGCGGAGCACGCTCGCTGGCAATGAATCTCACCGCGTAGACGCCGACCTCGGTGGCTTTCTCCACCAGCCAGGAAGCTCTCTGCGGACGTAAGGCGCCGACCAGGATCTCGACTCGGCGACTCGGCTCGTTGCTCGGCGCGTCCTCCCCCACCTCCAGAACCGCCGCGGAGCGCGACACCCGGAGGACCGTCGAGAAACGCGCCCGCCCCAAGCCGTCGACCACGCGAACTCCCTCGCCCACCGTCAGACGCCGTGCCCGGAAGAGGTGTCGGAACTCTTCGCCGGCGACCTGGATTTCACCTTCTGAGAGCGCCCCCTCCCCGACCAAGAGGGTTGCGCTCACCGCGCGCCTCCACGCTCGACCAGCACGGCCATCCACTCGCTTTCCCGAAGGTCATCCAAGGGTTCGAAACCGTGCCGCCGGAGTCGTGGCAGAACCTCTCCCGCCTGATCGACGAGGAAGCCGGAGAAGACGGCTCGGCCTCCCTTGCGCAACAGCCCGGCAATCATCGGGAGCTCTGACCGGATGGCGTCGGGCACCACGTTTACCAGACCCAAATCGAACTGGCTGCCCGCGCGCAGGCAACCCGGAGCACCGACAACGAGGCCGAAAAACATCTCGTTGAGCCGTTGGTTCTCCGAAGCGGTCAATGCCGCAGCGGCGTCTATCTCCACCCCCACCACCGAGCGAGCACCCAGGACGAGCGAGACAAAAGCGAGAATCCCGGTGCCGCTGCCAACATCGAGGACTCGAAGACCCTCGACATCCTGTCTTTCGAGTAGCTCGATCGCCAAGCGGGTCGACTCGTGGCTACCGGTACCAAAAGCCGTCCGCGCCGGCAGGCGCAGCAAAGTGCGCCCTGACACTGGATCTCGAGCCGCCCCACGGCCCGCTTGTGTGTGCGGCTCGCGCGGGTCGACGATCAGCAGCCTGCCCACCGGTCGAGGCATGGCCCGCTCACGGTACGGAGCCAGCCAATCGCCCTCATCTAACTGCCCCGCGGCAACTAGTTCGCACCCACCCAA
>JAOTZA010000019.1 GCA_029861655.1 Acidobacteriota bacterium
AGTCGACGAAGACATGGAAGGTATACAGCAGTTTTTCTTGGCGCTCGGTTTCGAGCCCGCTTCCCTGAGGCCGTTTGTCAAGAAGCTCTAGCACCGGCCTCGGCCCACCCAGAGAAAACAGACACATGAGTACTTCGACCACCGAGCTACCCGCCAGGTTTCACAACGCCGTCGTCAAATGGCGGCAGACCTTCATCCCGGACTTCGAACTGCTACTCGAACGGTGGGAGAAGTTCTTTCCCGAGGAACCCGCTTTTCGTCTTTGCGCCTTCCGAGAGCTTGGCATGTGCGATCGAATCGAGTGCGGTGACGCCGAGGGTGCACCCAAGTTCAACAGTGCCGGGAAGATGCACCCTGGACAGGCCGGTCATCTGCTTGGGGCCATCCAAGCTCAGGCGTCGACGGAGTTCGGTTCGATTCAACAGCATCAACTCACTCTGGCCCGGGCTCAGGAGGAAGACGAGCAATTTTGGATTCTCCGCATGATGGCGGAGGAGCTTCGGCATGGATATCAAATGCTGCATCTTCTGGTGGAGGACGACTGGACCTCGGTGAGCGATCTGTCGAGCGACGATATGGTCGAGCAAATCCTGTCGATGCGCACCGGGTCCCACATCCTGGGTGCTTTCAACGTCGACTTCGATTCGTTCGTAGACAACGCGACGTTTTGCGCCCTGATCGACCGGGTGGGCAAATACCAGCTGTCGATGCAGAAGATCTCCGCCTACAAACCCATGGCCGAGTCGATGCCCCAGATGCTGCGAGAAGAGGCGTTCCACCTCATGGCGGGCGTGCTGCCTTTGCGGCGCTGGATGGAGAAGGCGGGGGGTGGTTCGCTCTATACGACAACGGCGGATATTCAGAAGGCGATCAACAAGTGGCTGCCGCGCGGTCTCGAGATGTTCGGTGACGAGCGTGGTGGCGGTACCAATGTGCGTTTTGGTCTCAAGCCGATGAAGAACGCCGAGGCGCAAAGCCAGTATCTGGAAGAGGTGAAGAAGGTAATCCGAGGGCTCAATCTGCGCTTTGTCCGAGCCCGTCTTCCCGAACTCGACCGAGTCGAAGCGGAGACGCTGTTGGACCGGATCATCGATGACCGGCAAGCCAAACGGGGGATCTCGTACGAAGACCTGGTTCATGCCCCCGATCCCTCGTTCTTTCGGCGTCGTGGCGTACCCGCCTTTGAACTCACGGGGTGGGACGGCGAGGAATTCTCCGCGGTCGAGAACTATGTCAAGCACTTGAGTGTTCATCTCCCGGACGCTTATCGCGCCGGCCGGGATTTCAAACACTACGTGGAGACCCTGCGAAGAGTGCACGAGGATGAACTGACGGTCAAGGAAGCTTCGCGTGCGATGCCTTCCCTTTCGCGCGTCGGTGGTGTGTGTCCGTGCTCCCGTGCGGTGCGCTGGGTGGCGGACGAAGAACCGAGCTAGCAGCTAGGCGCGGATCCTTGGACCTGTTCAGCCGTTTCATCGTGACCACGCTGCCACTGGTGCCGCGGGCACTGGTGGGTCATGTGGCGCAACGTTATGTGGCCGGAGACAACCGCGAGGAAGCACTCGACGTCGTTCGCAGGCTGAATGGTGAGGGCGCCATGGCGACCCTGGATCTGCTGGGCGAGGAGGTGGCCGAGAGACCAAAGGCGGAGGCGGCGGTCGAAGAGTACCTCGGCCTATTCCGCGACATCGATTGCAGTCGGTTGGACGCCAACGTGTCGATCAAACTGACATTGTTGGGTCTCAAGATAGACGAGGGGTTTTGTCGCGACAACGTGAGACGGATTGCAGAGACCGCCGGCGAGTTCGGCAACTTCGTGAGAATCGATATGGAGGATTCGAGCTGCACCGACCCGACGTTGAGGATCTACCGGTCCCTGCAAGCCGAGTTGGGAAACCTCGGGGTTGTTTTTCAGGCCTATATGAGGCGCCTCGGCGAGGACATGGCAGCTCTGCCTCCAGAAGGCGCCAACGTAAGACTGTGCAAGGGCATCTACATCGAGCCCCGCAAGATCGCCTGGAAGGGCTTCGAGACGGTGCGTGCCAACTTCGTCGCTGTGCTCGAAGGTCTGATTCGCCGCGGCGTATACGTTGGTATTGCCACCCACGACGAGTTTCTGGTCTGCGAAGCAGAGCGGTTGATCGAGAGCTACGGCCTGTCGCGTGACCGTTACGAATTCCAGATGCTGCTGGGTGTGGACCGGGAGCTTCGCACCGTCCTGATCGACCGCGGCCACCGGATGCGGGTCTACGTCCCGTACGGTGCCGATTGGTATCCTTACTCGGTGCGCCGCCTGCGAGAGAACCCGGCGGTCGCCAAGCACGTCATTCGGGCAATGTTCGGTCTGAGGCCGACTCGCTAGCCTGATCTTCTCACCATCGTTCGTCGCGAGAGGTCTTGCGACCTCGCAGTGGAAGGTTGGTGAGAAGGTCAGGCTAGCCATCAAGCGCAAGCTCGCGGGGCAGCTAGAGCGCCAACGGGAGCTTCGGCGATCGGCGACTAGCGATCGGCGACGCCGATGCGCGCAGAGAATTCGCGCAGGGCGAGCCAGTGTCTTCTCCAGGGTGCTTGCGGGTCTCCGTTTTCGTCGCTCTCGAGTCGTTTTGCGGCCCGCGCCGCCTGGCTGTAGTAGTGCCTGGCCACGCTCAGCGCGCCGACTCGAAGCGCCTTTCGAGCGGACTCGGCGATCCAGGGAAGCGCCTGTTCTATCTCGCCGGAGGCGAGGTGATGAAATGCGATGTGTTCAGGGATCGAGTTTGGGTTGCTGTGGCTGGAGAGCAAAGCCGCCGCAACCTGCCGGTGCATCGAGTGGCGGCGCAACGGGTTGACGAATTCGAGTGTTGCGTCGCGGATCGCTCGATGGGCAAATTCAAAAGAGCCTCTCCTGGCTCCTCGAGCCCACAAGACGAGATCCCGTTGGCGCCCCGAATAGGACCACGAACGGGGGAACTGCCGGATCAGCCACTTCTCGAGTGCCAGCTGGATGCAGACCTCGACAACCGCCAGGTGTTCCTCTCCTGCCAGCTGCAGTATTCCTGCTTCGAAACGATTTCCCTGGATGGCTGCGAGAGCCAGCAAGCGCCGGCCGGACGTTGGGAGGCGCTGGATCCGGAGATGAATCAAGCTCGAGAGTTTGTCCGGCGGCGGCGTCGTTTCGGGGTCGCGTCGCAGTTCCCATTGGCCCGGCTGCGCCGGTACCAGAATGCCCTCATCCCAGAGATAGTTGATGAGCTCGGCGAGGGCGAGCGGTAGGCCCTGGCTTCGATTCCACAGAAACCCGGAGAGCGCCGGCCGTACCTCGAGGTCTACCAGGGCTTCCGCAACCGCTTCGACGTGCTGGGGTTCGAGACGCTCGACGAGGATCGTCCTGTGAGCGTCGTCTTCCAGGAGCGGTTGAGGGCTCGGGAGCTCGGACCGATTAAAGGTGGCAAGGATCCAAACGGGCCTCTCGTGCGCCCAGGTGATGAGCCCCTCGACGACGGTCAGCGACGATTGATCAGCCCACTGAAGGTCCTCCAGCAGCACCACCAGGGGCACCGGAGCCTCCGAGTCTTCGTTGGTGAGAGCACTTAGAAGCGCGATCAACGAAGTAACGACGCCGGCCTCGTCGGTTTCTTCGGCGGCCACCGAGTCGTCTAGGATTTCCCGCAGGAACGGCGCCAGCTCCGGTGTGAGCAATGCGAGTTCCGCCAGGGCTTGCCGAGAAAGCCGATTCAGAGCCTGTTCGTCGTCGGGCAAGACATCCGCGAAGGTCCCGGCCAGCAGCTCTGAGAAAGGCTGGTAGGGAATCTGTGGTGCCGTCGAATAGCAGCCGCCGCGCAACACCAAGGCGTGTCTCTTCGTCGTGGCTGTATCGAGGAAGGACTTGACCAACCGAGTCTTGCCGACGCCGGCCTCGCCCACAACGAGTGTCAAACCGCCCTTGCCGTCGAGGATGTCTTGCCAGGCATCCTCCAGCTGGTGAAACGCGGCCTTGCGGCCCACCATCGGGATCAGCGGACCCGCGGGCTCCTCGTCTTCACCGGAATCCGGCTCCGGGTAGGCTTGGAGAAGAATCGACCGGTAGAGGTCCGTGGACTCTTCGAGCGGCTCGACCCCGAGTTCCTGCCTGAGCAGGTTGCGCAGGTGTTCGTACTGGGCCAGAGCGCGGGTCCGCCGGCCGGCCATCAAGTACAGCTGCATCAGATTACGATGGCTTTCCTCCGATAGAGGGTCGATCGCGAGAAGCCGCTTGGCGTAACGAACACCCAGGTGGGTTTCCCCGCGTCGAAGATACGTAGAGACCAGGGTCCTGAAGACCTGGATCGCTTCCTCTCGCAACTGTTCCTGGGTCGCCAGCAGCCATTCCTCGAACTCCACACAGTCTTTGAGGTAGAAACCGGCCAACAGATCGCCGCGGTAGAGACGGGCGGCCGCGACCAGCTGACCAGGGTCGTTGCCCTCTGCGGCGAGGCCTCTGCGGGCAGAGGCGCGGAACTCATCGACATCGACCCAGCAATCGATGGCTGGATCGATCTGGATGGTCGTTTGGTCGGCGACGAAGAGCCGCCGATCGCCGGAGGAGGCGAGGACCGAGCGGACGTTGTATAGCGCCTGACGTAGGTTGCGCCGTGCCGATTCGTCCGTTCTTTCGCTCCACAGAAGACTCGCCAGGTGATCGCGGCTCAGCGGGTCTTCGCGGTTATAGGCCAGATAGCCGAGAAGAGCGCGAGCCTTCCTCGACTCGAAAGAGCGCACGACCTGGTCACCCAGGCGAGCCTCAAAGCCTCCCAGCAGCCGGATCTGTAGACGATTCAGTTCAGATTTCCCCGGATCGAAGCGAGCCCATATTCGGGCCGAGCAGACGTGGCTGCTTCGATTTGTCCCACCTTAGCATTCGGATGGGACGATATACTCGGGTTTGGCGATAGGTTTAGGCAGCGCCCGCGTCCTCGAGCCGGGGCTTTGAGAATCGCCTGACGGTCCCCTGACGGAGGTGAAATAGAAAACGGCTAGGGAGGATCATGTCGAGAAGAAGTGAGGAGTCGGAGTCGGGCTCGTTCTTGGTACGGGTGTGGATGGAGCGCAGGGAACGGGACGGAGAGGATCGTCCGGCGCGGTTCTACTTGCGGAACCTTCAGACCGGCACAGAGCGGTACCTGGCGGACGGGTCGAAGCTAGCTGAATCGCTTCTGAGCCAAGCCCGTGACGACCGGCAAGAGGAGGGAGAGACCCTCTCGCCGGCAGAGTCCGGGGCCGGGTGACCTCGAGAACTTCAACACCGCCGCGGTAGCCGTTTCCACGACCAGACCGACGGCAGGGCGGGCACGACGATCCCCGGTGATGTAGAATCGGGGCGTCAAGAAAGTCTTGCCGTGTCGATTTGGGTGTTGGTCCAGGAGTAACTTCATGCCGGCTGTCGAGGATCCGCGTGTTCTTTCAAGTCTCAAGCTTTTTGAGGGTTTGAACGAGAAGGACTTGGATCGGCTCAACAACGAGCTGCTCCAGCGACGAAAGTTCGCAGGCGGTACCAACATCATTACCGTGGCTCAGCCTGGCGAAGTGATCTTCGTCTTGCTGCAGGGTTCGGTGAAGATCTATGTCGACCAGATTGACGGCAGCGAAGTGATACTGGCCTTCCTGGGTCCCGGCGACACGGTTGGAGAGATGGGGCTTATCGGTAGCTCCGGCCGGTCCGCCAGCGTTTTGACGCTGGAGGAGACGGTCTGTTTGGCGATGGACCGGGGCTCTTTCCGCGTTTGTCTCAAGACCGTTCCCGGGCTCAGCTTCAACCTGGTCCAGCTCTTGAGCCGCAGGCTGCGGCTGGCCAACGAACAGGTCCAGGCACTGTCTACGCTTGACGTGCGCGGCCGAGTAGCGCGCCAGCTCCTGGCATTCGCCCAGCGCTACGGGGAGGCGGGCTCGACAGCCGAAGTAAGTATCCCGCTACGTCTGACACAGACCGATCTGGCGTCACTCGTGGGTGCTTCACGGGAACGAGTCAATCAAGTCATCGTGGATTTCAAGGACCGCAGATTCATCTCGGTGGACCCAGGCCATCACATCACGGTCCACGAGATCCAGGCCCTGATCGATCGCTGTCAGTAGCGGCCCCAGGTGGCAGCCACCGGAGGCTCGGGTCGGACTTGAGCCACGGCCGCTACGCGTCTAGGGTTATCCAGCAAGCCCATAGTGCAAGAAGGGCTTCCGCTACAATCTAGGCGTGCGCGCCGCTTCTTGCGCCGCCTTCTCGAGGGGCGGCTACCGGCAGTTTTCTGACGCGAAATCGAAAAACCGATGCTGCAAAACCTGTATGTCAAGAATCTGGCTGTCGCCGCCGAGGTGGGGGTGGAGTTCGGCCCGGGGTTGAATGTCTTGACCGGCGAGACAGGCGCCGGAAAATCAATACTCGTCGATTCCTTGGCCCTGCTGGCCGGAGCGCGCGCAACCGGCGAGTTGATTCGTGCCGACGCCGACGAACTCACGGTGTCGGGGACGTTTACGAATGTGTCGGCCGAAGCTCTGTCGGTTCTGGACTCCGCCGGTGTGAGTTCGCTCGAGAGCGATCTCGTGGTCCGGAGAGTGGTGAGCCGCGCCGGGCGCAATCGGGTCTTTCTCAACGACGAACCGGTGACGCTGAAACTACTCACCACGGTTTCGCAACACTTCATTCGCATTCACACTCAGCGCGAGGAACTTGGGTTGGTGTCGCCGGAAACCCAGAGGCGTTGGCTCGACCGAAGTGGTGGGGCCGCGGGACAAGGACTGGCGTCCGACCTCGCCGAGGTCTACCAGAGCTACCGGGAACTTACGGCGCGTCTCGAGAGGGTGACGGGCAACGACCGGCTGCGCCTCGAGCGACTCGATCTGTTGCGTTTTCAGAGCGCCGAGATCGACGGGGCTACGCTCGAGGCGGGCGAGGAGGATGATCTTCGCCTCGAGAGGCGGCGGCTGCGGCATGGTGAGGCGATTGCCGAAGCCATCGGCGGGGCGCTGGATCGACTTGTCGACGGGGACGCTTCGGCAACCGACCGGCTGGCTCAGAGCGAGCGAGCGCTGGCCGAGATCGCGGAGTGGGAGCCGTCAGCCGACGAGTGGCGGACCGAGCTCACCGAGTTACGGGCGCGTCTCGAGGACCTCGTGTCCGGGATGCGTGGCAGCCTGGGCGGAGTGGAGAGCGACCCGGCTCGTCTCGATGCGATCGAGGAGCGTCTGACACTTGTCGAGCGGTTGCTTCGCAAGTACGGCAATTCGACGATAGAGATCCTCGCCCAGCGAGAACGGATGCGTTCCGAGTTGGATGAGCTCCAGGCCAGCGATGAGCGGTGCGAGGCGCTCACAGGGGAAGTCGAAGAGAGCCTCGGCCGTTATCGGGCGGCGGCGACCGAGCTGTCGCGAGCGAGAAAGGGATGGAGCGAAGATCTGGCGACCGGTGTCCATCGAGAACTCGCGGACCTCGCCATGGGGCGTGCCCGGTTCGCGGCGCGGCTGAGCCGGCGGCGGCGAGAAGGCTCTCCCCTCGTGGTCGAGGGGCAGCCGGTCGAGTTCTCCGCGGCGGGTTTTGACGAGGTGGTCTTCGAGCTGGCAGCCAATCCGGGTGAGCGGATGGGGCCGATCTCGCGAGTGGCGTCCGGAGGAGAGCTGTCACGCGTGTATCTGGCGATCCAACTGGCCGCCCGTCAGGGGTCGTCCGCCAGTGGCGGGACGCTCGTCTTCGACGAGGTCGATGCGGGGATCGGTGGTCGAGAAGCAGCGGCTCTTGGGCACAAGCTGGGACGCCTGGCGCGGCAGGGGCAAATCCTGGCAGTCACACATCTGCCGCAAGTCGCGAGTTTCGCGAAGCGTCATTTTCGGATTCGCAAGAGAGTCTCCGGCGGGCGCACGCTGATGAAGATCCATCAACTCGATGAAGTGGGCCGGATCGACGAGATCGCTCGGATGCTGGCCGGGCGTGAGGTCACCGATCTGTCGCGTTCCCACGCCGAAGAGTTGATAGCCGTGGCGGCGAAAAAGTGAATACGATAACCCTCGAGCGTGGTTCGGTGGCGGTCTGGGATCTAGCGGACTCCCCAAGGCTGGTTGCGGAGGTTCTCGACCGTGGGGGGGTCTTGGCCGTCCCCACCGGTTCTTCCTATGCGCTGGCCGCGGATCCCACCCATGCCGCAGGTGTTGGTTTGATCTACGAAATCAAACAGCGCCCACCGTCGGAGCCTCTTCCGGTGGTGGTCGGTGACCCGTCACGCCTCGAAGAGTTGGGTGTGAGCTGTGAGTCGGGTCTGGGTGGTCTCGAGAGCGCATGGCCGGGCGCTCTGACCGTTGTCCTGCCGTGTAACCCTGGGATCCCCGCGGCAGCGGGAAAGGCGAGCTTGGCGGTCCGTGTCCCCGGCGATCGCCGTCTTCGGGAACTTCTTTCGAAGCTGGGTCGCCCCTTGACCGCGACGAGTGCCAACCAGACCGGCGGTGTGCCGCTGACAAACCCGGCTGCGTTGCAGACTCTGCTCTCGGGGCACGATGCGGTGATCGTGAACGCTGGTCCCTGCGTGGGCGGTGCGCCGTCGACCCTGGTCAGGTTCGACGGTGAGAGCGCCCAGGTACTGCGTACTGGCCGAATATCGGTCTCGCGGCTTCGCGAGATGGCGCCTGGTCTCGAGATCCGAAACGCGCCTGGGTCGGCGTCTCGCAAGCCGGGCACAGAAGGAGCCTCATGAGTCGAAGGCCCGTCTTACTCGGTTCCTTGCGTATGGCGACGGTCATCACTTTTCTGCTGGCTCCGTTTTGGGCGGCTGCCTGGGCGGCGCCCGCGAGTGTCCAGGAAAGAGTGAGCGGAGAGGTGTTTGGTCTCGCCGAGATCGAGACCGGTCTTCGCGGCTATGGTCTTTCGGTTTTTTCAGGCAACCGGCCGGAGCGATTCGACGTGGAAGTCATAGGTATCTGGCGCAACGTCCGGCCCGGGATGAGCTTTATCCTGGCGCGGCTCAGCGGCCAGGATCTGGAAACGAGTGGAGTCATCGCAGGCATGAGTGGTAGTCCCGTCTACTTTGACGAACGCCCGGCCGGTGCGGTGGCCTTTGCCTGGCCTTTCGCCCAGGAGGCCATCGCTGGGATCACCCCCATCGAGACCATGAGGGATCTCCTCAACGCCTCCTCCCAGGGGCCACCCGCCCTGCCGGTGAACGCTCCAGCCGGTCTCGACGAGATCGCGCGCGGCGAGTTCTCTTCCGACCTTCTTTCGAACGCCTTGCAGCGGCTACAGCCCTCGGGGTTGGGTCAGGCGACGGCCGGGATGGGATTTGTCGCTGCCGGTTTTGGTGAGCGCACCCATCGTCTCATGACGGGACCACTGGGGATGGTGGCTGCGGCGGGAAGCGGCACCGGCTCCGCGAACACGTCGAGCCCGCTCGCGCCGGGAGACGCTGTCGCCGCGGTGCTGGTGGACGGTGATCTGCGGCTGGCGGCTACCGGAACGGTCACCGATCGGGTGGGAGACACGCTCCTAGCTTTCGGCCATCCGTTTCTGGGTCTGGGTGCTCTGTCTCTGCCGATGGCTACCGCCGAGGTGGTCACGGTGCTCTCCAGTCGCTTTTCATCTTTCAAGATCACCAATCTGGGAGAGATTGCGGGCGCCTTCAGTCTCGACCACGAGGCTGGGATCCGCGGCGAGTTGGGCAAGCAAGCTCCAATGATCCCGGTCACTGTGTCGATCAACGGCGACGGTCGGGAGCAGATCGATCTTCGGGTCGCCGATGTCCCGGCGGTAACGCCGGTCCTGATCGCGATCTCGGTTCTCGGAGCTTTGGACTCCGCGGTCGAGACCATCGGCCGCGAAGGAGTCGACCTCATTGCTCGGTATGACCTGGGTGGCGCGGGCAGGTTGGAGTTCGAGCAGAGCTTCGACGGGGCAAGCGCCGAGACCGAGGCCGCGATTCACCTACTGGCGGTGAGCTCCTACCTTCTCCAGAATCGCCTCAAAGAGGTCGAGATTGCAAGTGTCGAGCTGGACTTGACACGACACCGGGAACCGCGGACCAGCCAGCTCGTCGGCGCCCACGCCACACGTAAGCGGGTAGCCCCTGGAGAAGAGATTGTTCTCAAGGTCGACCTAGAGGAATACCGCGGAGGAAAAGGACGGCGGACGATCACGCTGAGGCCGCCCAAGGCACTTCCGGAGGGCCGGTATTCGTTGCTGGTGGGTGATGGCGTTTCGATCGATGCGGCCAGGCTGGCGATCGAAAAATCGGTGCCGGAGAGTTTTCCTCAGGCGCTCGAGTTTCTCAACAGACTCCACTCGCGACGCGATCTGGTGGTGATCGGCGTCGTGCCGAGCAAGGGCTTGAGTGTCGCCGGTGAGGTCATGTCCCGACTACCCGCCTCGGTTCGTTCGCTGTGGGGTGGAGCCGGCTCTGGCAGCGCGCAGCCGCTCGAACTTGGAGTTGTTCAGGAAGAGACCGTACGGCTTGGAGTACCGATCGAGGGCGCCTTGCGGGTTGACATCGAGATAGATAGATCCGCGGTCCAAATTGGCGGGCAGGGCTGACCGGCTCAGTCGGCACATCGCTGGAAAGGGAGAATAGTTGTCGTTGTCAAAGAGATCCGCGGGTTTCGCCCCGGTCGTTGTTCTTCTTACCGCTCTTTCTGTCGTGTCTGTCGGGGCGACGACGGACCGACCGGGTGCCGCGCGATTTCTCAAGATGAGCTCGCAGGCCGAGTTTCTGTCCGGCACACTCGAAGGCATTGCAGTCAATCCGGAAGGCATGCTCGGGTTGGCCAACCGAGCAGAGAAGCTGGCGGAACTCGAAGAACCGTTCGTCTTTACGATCGCCGAGCATGGCGAAGGGTGGGTCGTCGGAACGGGTAACGACGGCAACGTCTTCCTGGTCCGCAGAAATGGCGAGACCCGAGCTCTTTTCTCGACTGCGGAACCCGAAGTATTCGCAGTCTGGGCCGACGCCGACGGTACCGTCTTTGCGGGCACCTCACCCGACGGCAAGGTCTATCGGTGGAAGGGTGAAGAGCCCGAGGTCTTCTTCGACCCGGAGGAAACCTATATCTGGGACATCCAGCGGTCGGCCGATGGCTCTCTCCTGGTCGCTACGGGAGCCGAAGGGCGGCTCTACAAGCTCGACAACACCGGCAGCGCCGAACTCCTCTATGACACCCAGGACACGCATCTCAAGGCGGTCAAGCCGCTCCCGGACGGGGCGCTCTTACTCGGGACCGCGGGTCAAGGGCTGATCCTGCGTCTTGCCGCCGACGGCACCGCGCGCACGCTCTATGACAGCCCCTACCCTGAGGTTGTTGCGGTGGCGACGGCGTCCGATGGCGTCAGTTATGCGGCGATTCTCGCATCCGAGGCCAGCCTGGTGGATCTTTCCTCGCAGGCCTCGAAGTCGAAGCAGCAGAGTACCAAGAAGGAGGAAGGATCCGGTGCCAAGGGTACGACGGCTGCGGTCGCGGTCGCGGTCGCGGTCTCGAAGGACGCCGGGTACATCGGTAGCCGGCCGAGTGGTTTTTCCGGACCCCGGTCGGTATTGCTGAGAATCGCGCCCGGTGGTGCCACGGAAACATTGTGGCGTTTTAGTGAGGACACGGTCTACTCGCTTCTCTGGCGAGGCGGACGGCTGTGGATTGGAACCGGACTCGACGGCAAGCTCTTCAGCTTCCGTGACGGCAAGATGGTTCTCGAGAAGGATGTTGATGAGAGGCAGATTGTGGATCTGACGCCCGGTGAGTCGGGACCCGCATTTGCGACGACCAACGGCGCCGCAGTGTTCCGGGTGTCCGAAGAAAAAGAGACTCGCGGGCGTTATCTCAGTCCGGCGCAAGACTCGGGACAGGTTTCCGACTTCGGCACCCTGATGTGGCGCGGCGCCAGCCAGGCGAAGAGCTCGGTTTCGTTTTCCGCGCGCAGCGGCATGAGTGCCGAGCCGGATAGAACCTGGTCTTCCTGGTCGGAAGCGCGGTCGGGGACGGAGGTTTCACTCGCCGACGTGCCGGCTGGACGCTATGTCCAGTGGCGAGCGGATCTCGAAGCGTCCAACGGCGAATCCCCCGTGTTGAGCGAGGTCGTGGTGTCCTATGTGCAGAAGAATCTGCCACCACGCATCGAGCGATTCACGGTGATGCCGCCCGGAGAGATCTCAGTGCCCGCCGGCTTTAACGCCGGCAATCAGGTTTTCGAGCCGGCGCACCCGGATCGTAGCGGCATTTTCACTACCCTGGAGCCGGCCACAAACGAGAAGTCGGGACGCAAGACCTTGTGGAAGAAGGGTTACCGTACGCTGGGCTGGGAGGCCACCGATCCGAACGACGACGAACTGACGTATTCGTTGTTTTTTCGGCGCCAGGCGACTCCGGCAGCGGATCGGGAGTGGATGCTGGTTCGTCAGGACCTCGACGAGACATCCTTCAGTTTCGACTCCACCGTGCTCCCGGACGGCGAGTATCGTTTTCTTCTTCGTTCCGCCGATCGCAAGCCGGGCAGCGGCAGCGCTGCATTGACGGCGGAGATGACCAGCGAAACCGTTGTCATCGACCACACGCCGCCAAGCCTGGTTGCTGTCGAGCGGCGCGGAGAGAAGATGGTCGTGAAGATGAGCGACCGGTTGAGCCCACTGGCGGCAGCCGAGATCAGCATTGACGCCAAGGAGTGGATTGACGCTCCGGCGGCGGACGGAATGCTCGACGCGCGCAACGAGACGATCGAGATAGATCCTTCGTCCACCGAGGGTCTGCTCTTGCTGCGGATCACCGATAGTGCATTCAACTCGACCACCTACGACCTTCTCGAGGAGAGCCGGTGAGCACAAAGTCGATCGCTGTCTATCCTGGGTCGTTCGACCCCATCCACAATGGGCATCTGGACATCGTTCATCGGTGTCGGCCTCTATTCGACGAGGTCGTAGTTGCCGTCTTGCGGAACGAGGAGAAGAGGCCGCTTTTCTCGGTCGCTGAGAGAGTAGCGATGATCGACGATCAGCTTGCGGGACTCGACAACTGCAGGGTCGAGAGCTTTTCGGGGCTGCTTGTCGACTTCATGCGCAGTCTGGAAGCACGGGTCATCGTGCGCGGACTGCGGGCCGTGTCGGACTTCGAGTACGAGTTCCAGATGGCGCTCATGAACCGGCGGCTCAACGACTCGATAGAGACCGTTTTTCTGGTACCCAAGGACGAGTACATATATCTTTCGAGCCGGCTGGTCAAAGAGGTGTTTTATCTCGGTGGCAGGATCGAGGGCCTGGTGCCCGAGGCTGTCGTTGGCTGTCTCGAAAAGGCCCGTTCGGATTGAGCGCTGAAGCGACACCCTTGGACCGAGTGGCCCTCCGGCGTTTCCTCTCGGCCATTCCCAAGGTCGAGCTTCACGTCCACATCGAAGGCGCCATCCAGCCGGCCACGCTGCTGCGTCTGGCGGCGAGGCGCGGGGTCGATCTGCCTTCGGACACCGAAGAGGGGCTGAGGAGCTGGTTTAGATTCAGGGACTTCTCCGAGTTTCTGGAGGCCTATCTCGTTTGCTGTCGCTGTCTGCGAGACCCGGAAGACTTCCAGCTCCTTGTCAACGATTTTGTCGCCGAGCAGGCACGGCAGAATATTCGTTACACCGAAGCGCATTTTACGATCTCGACACACACAGCCAATGGCGCCAACTCAGGTGAGATCACCGAGGCCATCAGAGAATCGATCCAGGAGGGGGAAAAGAGCTATGGCTCGAGGCTTCGATTGATCCCGGACATCGTGCGAAATGTCGGGGTCGAACGGGCTGACGAGACCATAGAGTGGGCCCTCGACAATCGCGCCGACACGGTCATAGCGCTTGGTATCTCGGGCAAGGAAGACCATCCCACAGAGCCCTTTCGCGAGCACTTTCTCGCGGCTCGAAGCGCCGGGCTTCACCGAGTCGCCCACGCCGGCGAACAGGCCGGGCCTGAGAGCATTCGTGAAGCACTCGAGATTTGCTCGCCCGAGAGGTTGGGCCACGGCGTGCGGGCGACGGAGGATAATGAGCTGATGACCACTCTGGCGGCGGATCGCATCCCACTCGAGGTCTGTCCGAGCTCGAATATCCAGCTCGGTATCTTCGACAGCATGAACCAGCATCCGTTCGGCGAGATCTATCGGGCCGGTCTCGAGGTTTCCCTCAATAGCGACGACCCCACCTTTTTTGCCACCACCCTGACCGACGAATACGAGACCTCTCTGGTGAATTTCGGTCTCGATATCGACGAACTCTGCGGCGTGGCCCTTGCCGCGGTCGCTCAGTCGTTTCTTCCGGCGGACGAGAAGGCCCGGTTCGAGAGACGGTTCAGCCAAGAATACAATGTTCTGGCAGAACAGCTCCTGGACCGCACGCTCGGGTTAGAGGAATCCATTGGAGCCGTCGGCGCCGAACGAACCCGATAGACTGGAACTCATGGCGGACCCCATCATCGCGAATCGATTACCGGCGGTGCTCGAGCTGGAGCAAGGTGAGTATTTCTGGTGCGTCTGTGGCCGGTCCCGCGATCAGCCGTTTTGCGACGGCTCTCACAAGGGCACCGATTTTCGGCCCTTGCGGTTCGAGGTTGACGAGAAGAAGCGGGTGGCCCTGTGTCAGTGCAAGTTCACCGGCCAATCGCCCTTCTGTGACGGCAGCCACAAACATCTGGAACCCGCCGAATAGCGGATGACCGTCTGGACTTCTACCACGGGCTGCTAAGTGCTCTCAGCCAGCCGCGCGGTTCTCGAAGACTGTCTCTATCTGAACTGGGCGCTGCCGCGTCCGATGCTGGCCGAGCCTCCGGCGCCGCTGCGTTACGACGTTCGCGAATGGCAGGGTGGCGAAGTCGTAATCGCATCTGGGCTGCTTTTCCGCCACCGTCGTGTGCGTTTCCGGTTTCTGCCCCTAGCCCGGATTTCCTATCCCCAGTTTCAGCTCCAACTCTGTACCATCGACCAGGACGGCACACCTTCAGTCCTCATCCAGTCGATCCTGCTCCCCGTCTGGGTCGCTCCCGGTGCTCGCTGGATTGCCGATCAGCCCGCGCGCACGGCCGATTTCTCCTACCCCCGCCCGGGATCGTCTGTGGCCGGCCGGTCGGAGTGGAGGGTGTCGCGTAATTCGGCTCTGGTCGTCGAAGCGGAGCCCGGCAGCCCATCGGTCGGCGTGGGGCCGCAGTTGGGCTCGTGGGAGCGGACCGTCTCCTACATGTGTCGTCGCCCGGTAGCCTATGCCATCGGCGCTCGCGGTCTGCACCACCTCTCCTTTGAGGGGGGAGCCGACAATGTGTTGCCGATGAAGGCTGTCGTCAAGAACAAGGATCTGCTCAATCGCTGTCTCGGAACGGAGAGCGAGATGCCCTGGCCCGAGTTGCACTCGGCATGGCTTTGCCCGCCGATGACGGCCTCTCTGGTTGCCGCGCAGATGCCGGTGCGGTCTGTGAGGACGCGGGTGCCAGCCCCGGGTTAGCAGCGCTCAAATCGCCACAGTCGGCCCTCTGATATCTTCCCCTCGATGATCGAATCGCCAGTAGCCGTTGCGGCGGCGCTTACTGCCATTGCAGCGTTCTACTTCTGGCTCCCCCGAGTCACCGGCTGGAGGCTCTTTCAATACCTCATCCCGCTCATCTGGATTTACGCGACACCGGTTGTGTTGCGCAACACCGGAGTGCTGCCCGCGTCTTCGCCGACCTACGACGTTTTGCGCCACATCGGCCTGCCCGTGGTCATCGTTCTGCTGCTCGTCTCGGTCGATGTCGGGGCAGCCGTGCGGGTCATGGGGAAGGGGGTGTTGGTGATGCTCATGGGAACGGCCGGCATCATGGTGGGGGCGCCGGTCGGTTACCTCGTGGTCCATCGATGGTTGGCCGAAGACGCCTGGGCGGGGTTTGGAGCCCTGGCCGGGAGTTGGATCGGCGGCACCGGCAATCTGGCGGCTGCGGCTCATGCTCTGGGAACCTCGGAGGAACAGTTCGGTTTGGCGGTTCTTGCCGATACGGTGATCTATATCGGCTGGCTGCCGCTCCTGCTGGTTTCGAAGAACTTCGCGGAGCAATTCAACCGCTGGACCGGTGTCTCCAAAGAGCGGGTGGCGAAGATGGAGGCGGCGGCTGCGGCCGAGGTCAAGGAGAAACCTCCGCCGTCCTTCAGGGACTATCTCAACCTCGGGGCCATCGCGCTGGGCGTGACGTTGTTCGCGGGCTGGTTTGCCGACAAGCTGCCCGAGATCGAAGCCGGGGGCGAGACCGTCATCTCGACTTCCACATGGGTCGTGCTTCTGGTGACGACGTTGGGTATCGCGCTGTCCTTCACCGGGGCCAAGGCGATCCCGGGATCGCACGAGCTGGCGATGGCCATTCTCTATGTGTTTGTTGCGCGCATGGGCGCCACGGCTTCGCTCGCGGGTTTCGGGCAAGCACCGGCGTTTCTCGTGGGTACGGCGATCTGGATCATGATCCATGGCCTCTTCTGTCTCGCCGGCGCCTATCTGTTCAAGGTGGATGTTCATAGCGCCGCCATTGCGTCGGCCGCCAACGTCGGTGGTGCCGCCTCGGCTCCGGTCGTCGCGGCGCACCACCGTGAGAGCCTGGTGCCGGCGGCCATTCTGATGGCCTTGATTGGGTACGCCTTGGGTAACTATCTCGCCATCATCACCGGCCACATGTGCCGTCTAGTGGTGGGTGGATGACGGACGCGCCGACCCAGAGACCTCAGAGGGTCGCAATTCTTCCCGGCGATGGGATCGGTGTCGATGTCACCGCCGAGGCGGTGAAGGTCCTTGCAGCTGCTACCGAACGCTGGCGACTGCCGATCGAGTGGCTCGAGCTGCCGTGGAATGCGGATCGCTATCTCGAAACGGGAGAGAGTGTCCCTGAGGGTGGGATGGAGGATCTGCGTGACAACTACGCGGCCATCCTGATCGGTGCTTACGGCGACCCTCGTGTTCCCGACATGAAGCATGCCGCCGACATCCTGCTGGGGACCCGATTCGAGCTCGACCTCTTCATCAACTTCCGGCCGATCAAGCTGTACGACGAGCGGCTTTGCCCTCTGAAGGGCAAGACAATCGAAGATATCGACTTCGTCGTTTTTCGCGAGAACACCGAAGGCGCCTATGTCGGTGTCGGCGGAAACTTCAAACGTGACACCGGTGACGAAGTGGCGGTGCAGGAGGAGATTCACACCCGCAAGGGCGTCGAGCGGATCATCCGTGCAGCCTTCGGGTATGCGCGCGTCAACGGCCGCAAGAGGGTCTGCATGAGTGACAAGTCGAACGTGATGCGATTCGGCCACGATCTGTGGCAGCGTTGCTTCGAAGAGGTTGCGGGCGACTACCCCGAGATCGAGGCGAACCATTTGTTTGTTGATGCGCTGACGATGCAGATGGTGAGAAAGCCCGAGATGTTCGACGTCATCGTGACCAACAACATGTTCGGCGACATCGTCACCGATCTTGGTGCTGCCCTTCAGGGCGGGCTTGGTGTCGCAGCCTCCGCCAACCTCCATCCGGGCCGGACATCGATGTTCGAACCGGTTCACGGCTCGGCGCCAAAGTACGCCGGCAAAGACGTGGCAAACCCGGTGGCGGCCGTCCTCTCGGTGGCGATGCTTCTCGAACACCTCGGCCACGCCGAGGCCGCGTCGGCAGTCGAGGAAGCAGTCTCGGTTTCGATCCGCAAGGACGTGACAACAGCCGATCTTGGCGGCACCGCCGGCACGACACAGGTTGGTGACTACCTCGCCTCGCTCGTCGCCGCGGCTCAACCGGTCGGCTGAGTTCTTTCCATAGGGTCTGGCAGCAACGTCAGCGATTCTTGTCGGCGGCTCTGTCCTCGCCGAGCACCGCCTTAGAGCCCGCATCAATAAAAGGGGTTCTCTCGGCGTCAGCGATTCTCGCTTCGCTCGATGCCTCTTCGGCTGCTCGTCCCTTCGCGAGCGACCGGCGGCCGGCGCTCGCGACCTGGTCCTCGCTTGGCGGGCGCTTCGCCGGTCTCGGCTTGGACAGAGTCCGCCGACAGAGACCGTGGAGACGAGGATAGCCAGCCACGACTGCCGAAGCCCTCAGCCCGGGCGGAAGCTTCACCACGGACGTTCCAACAATCCGCGACGCCAGCCGACGTTTGATGGCAGCTGGGCGAATGCGCGGCAGGGACGCTGTGAGCCCGCGAGGAAAGTGGGGGCGCGAAGGCCCGGGTTGGAGGCTCCCCCAGGGACGTTTGACCGAGCGCAGGGCAAGACCCAAGGAGTCCCGGCACGATTCGGCGCGAGGGAAACCGAGGCGCGCGCCTCCAGGTCACGGAGTCCGAGTAGCGCGCGCCGTGCCCTGCGGAGGCTCCAACCCGGGCCTTGGCAACTCTTGCCCCCTATAATTGGTGGCGTCATGGCACTTACGGAATCCGATCTGATCCACGACTGGAACCGAGTCGAGGGCGAAGGTCCCAAGCTCGCGCGCGGTCGGGTAGAGGTAAACGACGAGACGCTTCGTGATGGCCTCCAGTCGCCGTCGGTCCGCACGCCGTCGATCGAGCAGAAGGTCGAGATCCTTCACAAGATGGCCGAGTTGGGGATCCACTCGGCGAACATCGGGCTGCCCGGCGCCGGCCCTCACGTGGTCGAGTCCGTGCGCCGGCTCGCCCGCGAAATCTACGATCGCAAGCTGCCGATATTCCCCAACTGCGCCGCCCGCACGGTCATCCAGGACATCCAGCCCATCGTCGAGATCTCGCAGGACGTCGGTTTGCCGATCGAGGTCGCCTGTTTTCTCGGCTCGAGCCCCATCCGTCAGTACACCGAAGGCTGGGACCTCGATCGCCTCCTGGGCTTGGTCGACGAGGCGGTGAGCTTGGCGGTCGGCGAGGGGTTGCCCGTGATGTTCGTGACCGAGGACACAACGAGGGCGCTACCCGAGGACCTGCGCCGGCTCTACACCGCGGCGGTCAACGCGGGTGCGAGACGGGTCTGCATTGCCGACACCGTCGGTCATGCCACACCGGAAGGCGCTCGTCACCTTGTCCGGTTTATCCGCTCGGTGGTGGATTCGATCTCGGATGAAATCCAGGTCGATTGGCACGGCCATCGCGATCGCGATCTGGCGGTAGCCAACACGCTGGCGGCGGCGGAGGCCGGGGCGGACCGGCTTCACGCTACCGCCCTGGGGATCGGGGAGCGTTGCGGCAACACTCCGATGGATGCCTTGCTGGTCAACCTGTGTCTTCTGGGCTGGAGCGACAGCGATCTCGAAGCGCTGCCGGATTACTGCCGGCTGGTCGCCGAGGCGACGGCAGTGGATCTTCCCGACAACTACCCAATCGTCGGCAAGGACGCGTTTCGTACGGCCACCGGGGTCCACGCCTCAGCGGTCATCAAGGCGCAGAAGAAGGGCGATACCTGGCTTGCCGATCGGATCTACTCGGGTGTCCCCGCAGCTCTTCTGGGTCGCCGGCAGAGAATCGAGATAGGTCCGATGAGCGGAAGGTCGAACGTCGTCTTCTGGCTGCGAGCCCACGGA
>JAOTZA010000233.1 GCA_029861655.1 Acidobacteriota bacterium
CCGGCGTGAGAAGAGCGGTGTGCCGGCGACGGTGAAGGCGGTCCAGTACGACCCCAACCGTTCGGCTCGGATCGCGCTGTTGCACTATGCCGACGGCGAGAAGCGCTACATCCTGTGGCCCAAGGGTCTCGACGTAGGAGCCGAGGTCGTCTCCGGAGAGGACGCGCCGATCAACCCGGGCAATGCTTTGCCGTTGTCGAAGATCCCGGTCGGTACGATCGTCCACAACATCGAGATGAAGATCGGCAAGGGTGGTCAGATGGTGCGCAGCGCCGGTGGTGGCGCTCAATTGATGGCCAAAGAGGGCACCGACGCTCTTTTGCGACTACCCTCCGGCGAAGTGCGCAAGGTCCACGTCCGCTGCATGGCGACGATCGGCCAGGTGGGTAACCTGGATCATGAGAACCGGACACTCGGCAAAGCCGGGCGCAAGCGTTGGCAGGGACGCCGGCCTCACAACCGTGGAGTCGTCATGAACCCGGTGGACCACCCGATGGGTGGCGGCGAGGGCCGCAGCTCAGGCGGTCGCCACCCTTGCTCGCCTTGGGGTCAGCCCAGCAAGGGATACAAGACGAGAAGAAACCGCCGAACCGACAAGATGATCGTTCGCGATCGCCGGCGTAAGTAGCCGCAGTATTTGGGAAAAGCTAAGGGGTAGAGATGGCACGTTCGCTAAAGAAAGGTTTCTTCATCGACGACCACCTTCTCAAGAAGGTGCAGGTCGCTGTGGCCGGCAGTGATCGCAGGGTCATCAAGACCTGGTCCCGCCGATCCACCATCATCCCGGACATGGTCGGTTTGACGATTGCGGTGCACAACGGCATGAAGTTCATACCGGTGTATGTCACCGAGAACATGGTGGGTCACAAGCTGGGCGAGTTCGCGATGACTCGTACTTACCGCGGCCACGGTGGTAGACGCGAAAAGACGGGAAGACCGAGGTAGAAGATGGAAGCGACCGCCAAACTCCGTTATCTGCAAGCGTCGCCGCAAAAGGTGCGTCTGGTGATCGACCAGATCCGCGGCAAGGACGTTCAGACAGCCGCCAACCTGCTCGAGTTGAGCAAGAAGTCGGCCGCCAGGCCGGTTCGCAAGCTTCTCCAATCGGCTATCTCCAATGTGGAGACCCGAGACGAGAACGTCGATATCGATCGCCTGTACGTGAAGACGGCGTTTGTCGATGGCGGCCCGACCTTGAAGCGGATCCGAGCGCAGCCGATGGGGCGAGCGTTTCGGATTCTCAAGCGACAGAGCCACGTCACGATTACCCTCGATACCCGCAAGGTCGAGGAAGAAGCGTAAGGAGATCGAGAAGTGGGTCAAAAAACCAACCCTTACGGGTTTCGTCTGGTCTACAACAAACCGTGGCACTCACGGTGGTATGCCGACAAGGACTATGCAGACATCTTGCACGAGGACCTGTCGCTACGCTCGGCGCTCAAGCGTCGTCTCGGCCATGCCGGGGTGAGCGAAATCGACATCGAGCGCGCCGCCGACAAGCTGCGGGTGACGATCTACACCTCGCGGCCGGGCATCATCATCGGCCGTAAGGGCGCCGAGGTCGACAAGCTGCGTGACGACCTGATGAAGAAGATGGGCCGTCCGGTCCACATCAACATCCAGGAGATCACGCGGCCCGAGCTCGAGGCTCAACTGGTGGCCGAGTCGGTGGCCTTTCAGCTCCTCCGCCGGATTGCTTTCCGGCGAGCGATGAAGAAGGCGATGGAGTCGGCGTTCCGTTTTGGCGCCAAGGGCTTCAAGATCATGGTCTCCGGACGCCTGGGCGGCTCGGAAATCGCCCGCTCGGAGTGGTACCAGGACGGCCGCTTGCCGCTCCACACCCTCAAGGCGGACATCGACTACGGCTTGGCCGAGTCTCATACGGCCTACGGAGTCATCGGGGTCAAAGTGTGGATTTACAAGGGTGACCTGCTGCGCGAGAAGGCTCGCCGTATTGCCGTCTAGAGACTGCGACCTGAGGAGAGAACACGATGTTGATGCCAAAAAAGGTCAAGCACCGCAAGCATCACCGCGGCAAGCGGGCGGGTAGAGCCAAGGGTGGTGATTACCTCGCCTTTGGTGAGTACGCTCTGCAAGCACTCGATTGCGGCTGGATCACGGCGCGCCAGATCGAGGCGGCTCGTATCGCCATCGCTCGCGGCGTCAAGCGCGGCGGCAAGATTTGGATACGTGTCTTCCCTGATAAGCCGATCACCAAGAAACCCCTCGAGACTCGGATGGGGAAGGGAAAGGGCAACCCGGAAGAGTGGGTCGCCGTGGTCAGGCCGGGCCGAGTGCTGTTCGAGCTCGAGGGCGTAGAACCGGATGTGGCAAAACGCGCCATGGAACTCGCCTCTCACAAGCTCGGCATTCGGACTCGCTACGTCTCGCGTGAGAGCGAGTGGATGGCCTAAGGGGCGAGGAGTCGAGATGAGAGCAAGCGATTTGAGAGAACAGACGATGGAAGAGCTCCGGGATCGGGAGACCGAGTTGGTCGAGCAGCTCTTTGCGCTGCGCCTTCAAAAGGTGACGGGGCAGCTCGACAATCCGGCGAAGATCAGTTCGGTCAAGCGCGATCTGGCTCGGGTACTGACAGTGATTCAACAGAAACAGGCCGTGGCCTGAAGCGGAGCACGTAGAAAATGGCTGAGCAAACCTCAAGCACGACAAGGGGCCGCCGGCAGGAGCTGGTTGGCGTCATCGTGAGCACCAAGATGGACAAGACGGTTGTCGTCAAGGTCGAGAAGACAATCGTCCACGGTCTGTACCATCGCTATATGAAACGCAATACCCGGTACTACGCTCACGATTCGTCGAACCAGTGCGGAGTCGGCGACCGCGTCGAAATCGTTGCCTCGAGGCCGATGTCGAAGCTCAAGCGCTGGCGAGTGCAGCGTGTCCTTAAAAAGTCGGAGGGCGTATGATCCAAATGGGAACCGTCCTCGAAGTGGCGGATAACTCGGGTGCCCGCAAAATTGCATGCATTCATATGCGGGGTGGCTCAGCCGGCAAGACCGGAGGGCTGGGCGACTTGATCACCGCCTCGGTCAAAGAGGCGACGCCGGAAGGCACGGTCAAGAAAGGCCAGGTGGTGAGGGCGGTTGTGGTGCGCACCCGGCGTGCCTACCGTCGGCGCGATGGCAGCTATATCCGTTTCGATAACAACTCCGCCGTGCTGATCAACGAAGTCGGGGAGCCGATCGGAACCCGCGTCTTTGGACCTGTGGCCAGGGAACTTCGTGAACGTCGATTCATGAAGATCGTGTCGCTTGCTCCGGAGGTTCTCTGATGGAGAAGTTGAGAATCAAGAAGGACGACGAGGTCGTTGTGACTCGCGGTCGCAATCGCGGAGCGAAGGGCAAGGTCATGCGGGTACAGCCCGACAAAGGGACGGCGATTGTCGAACGCGTCAATATGATCAAACGCCATACCAGGCCGAATCCGCAAAAGCAGGTAAAGGGTGGGATTCTCGAGCGCGAGGCGCCGATCCAGCTTGCCAACCTGAAGCTTCTTTGCCCCGAGTGCGGCAAACCAACCCGAGTGGGCCGAAAACGTCTGGAAAACGGGTCAGGTGTGAGGGTGTGCAAGCTGTGTGAGGCCACCTTCAACTAAGGGATGTAATCGATGGCCAAGAAACCGAGTTCAAGAAAGCCTGTTGATGAGCGTGAGGCGAGCTATGTCTCGCGGCTCAAGCAGCGCTACGAAGAAGAGATCGTTCCCAATCTGCAAAAGGAGTTTGGGATCGACAACATCATGGCGGTCCCGAGGATCGAGAAGGTAGTACTCAACGTGGGGCTGGGTGAGGCGACTCAGAACATCAAGCTGCTCGACCAGGCGGCTGCGGAGCTGACCCAGCTCGCAGGGCAACACGCGACCGTGACCCGAGCGCGCAAATCGATCGCCAACTTCAAGGTCCGTGAAGGGATGCCCATCGGCTGCCGCGTGACCTTGCGTGGCCGCCGTATGTGGGACTTTCTGGACCGGTTGATCGCTACTGCGATTCCCAGAGTCCGCGATTTCCGCGGTCTCCCCGACAAGAGCTTCGATGGCCGCGGGAACTACACGATGGGAGTTCAGGACCACCTGATTTTCCCAGATCTGGACTACAACGCCGTGGAACGTTCGAAGGGGCTCAACGTGACGATTGTGACTTCCGCCGCTCGGGACGACATGGCGCTGCATTTGCTGCGAGAGCTGGGGATGCCCTTCCGGCGTCGTGAGCAGCAGGCGAGTTGAGCAGACCTAAGGAGAAGACATGGCAACACAAGCCAAGATGGCCCAACTGAAGAGAAAGCCCAAATTCGCGATCCGATTCCGTAATCGCTGCCGGCGATGCGGGCGGCCCCGGGGGTACATGCGCAAGTTCGGGCTGTGCCGGATCTGTTTCCGCAACCTGGCACTCCAGGGCTATCTCTCCGGTGTTACAAAGGCGAGCTGGTAGAGGATGCTTCGCTATCAGAAGATTCAGGAGTTTTTTCAATGTCGATGACCGACCCGATTGCCGACCTCTTGTGTCGGATTCATAACGCCCACACAGCCAAGCACGACCGGATGGAGTTCCCGACCTCGAACGTGAAGCTCGAGATCTGCAGGATCCTGACGGAGCAGGGTTACATCGAGGGCTTTGAGCGTGTCGAGGATGACGAGCCGGTCAAGAAGTCCGCGCGGGTCTTCTTGAAGTACAACCACGAAGGCCAGCCGGCGATCCGCAAACTCAAGCGTATTTCGAAGCCCGGTCGGCGTGTCTACTGCTCCACAGAGGACCTCAAGCCGGTCCTCAACGGTCTCGGAATCGGGATCATCTCGACTTCGGTCGGCTTGCTGACCGATCAGGAAGCGCGTGAGAAGCGGGTCGGTGGCGAGGTGCTGTGCGAGGTCTGGTAGGACCGAAGTGGAACTCTAGGAGAACGAAGAAATGTCGCGGGTAGGAAAAGAACCCATCCCCGTCCCTTCCGGGACCAAGGTGGCTGTAGCCGATGGTGTGTTTGTTGCCGAGGGTCCAAAAGGCAAGGTCTCCGAACGCGTGGTGGCGGGGATCGGGGTCGAGATCGAAGATGGCGTGGTCAAGGTGACACGGCGCAGCGACGGCCGTACCCAGCGGGCCCGGCATGGTCTGATGCGATCTCTCCTGGCCAACGCGGTCGCCGGGGCCACCGAGGGCTTTGAGAAGAAGCTCGAGATCAACGGCGTCGGCTACCGAGCCGAGGTGAAAGGCAAGAAGATCAATCTCTCGCT
>JAOTZA010000234.1 GCA_029861655.1 Acidobacteriota bacterium
CACCGGCAGCTACATCGCCAACGTCCGAAGCGGTCAGGCTTTCGAGATGCAACGTAACCTCCACAAGATCGGCAAGCCAATCGACAAGAACGAATGGCGGATGGCGCCACAGACGGTCAATGCCTACTACAGCCCGGTGTCGAACGAGATCGTCTTCCCAGCCGCGATCATGCAGCCGCCCTATTTCGACGGCGAGATCGACGATGCGGTCAACTACGGCGCCATGGGGGCCGTGATCGGGCACGAGTTCATGCACGGTTTCGATGACAAGGGGAGCAAATTCGACGCCCAGGGCAACATGGTGAACTGGTGGACGGACGAGGACCGAGCGCGTTTCGAAGAACGGACAAAGAAATTGATCGAGCAGTACAACGACTACGTGGCCGTGGACGACCTGCATGTCAACGGCGAGCTCACGCTGGGGGAGAACATAGGCGACCTGGCCGGCCTCACCATGGCTTACCACGCTCTTCTGGCGGCGCTCGAGAAGCACCATCCGGGAGTCGTGGATAGCTTCACACCCGAACAGAGGTTCTTTCTCTCCTGGGCTCAGGCCTGGCGCCGCAACTACCGCGACGAGGCTCTCAAGCTCCAGGTCAACACCGACCCCCACTCACCCGCGAACTTCCGCACTCTCGGACCTCTGGCCAACATGCCCGAGTTCGCGTCCGCCTTCGATTGCGAGGCAGGCGACCCGATGATCCGCCCCGCCGACCAGCGGGCGGAGATCTGGTAGGCCGATCGACAGATAACCGGATCGAGCGATCCGGTGCCTTTAGAAGAAGGCGCCGGTCTGCTCGGAGAAATCGCCTAGAAGGTCGCCGACTCCCTCACCGAATCGGCTTCTCCGTAGGGCCCCGCTCTCGTCCTGGCGCGAGACCCGGCCCTCGGGTCTCGGTGTCCACCGCCGTTTGCTCGGTCGAGGCCTCTCGCACGGCTCTGGGTGTTCCACTTGTTCTCGCTCTGCCATCACCTCATCCTCCTCTGTTTCTCCATCTTCGGTCGGCTCGCCGGTAGTCCGTCGGCGTACTGATGTCGTACCAAATGCCCTGAAAGAGAAACGCGCTCAGCTCTCCTCTGCGGGCGAGCACGGGAAACACATCGGTCTCGAACTGCGCCGGTCCATCCCCGTCGATGAAGTCGAAGATGCCAGGCTGAAACAAATACACCCCGGTATTGACGATGGTGAAGCCGGCCGTCGAGCTGGTTTCCAGGAACTCGGTGATGCGATTGCCCTGCAGCATCACCTGGCCGTAGCGCCGCTCAGCAGCCCTGGGTTTGACCGCGATCGTCGCCACCGCCTCCTCGGAGAAATGGAAACCAATGAAATCGTCGAGATCGATGTCGGTCAGCACATCGCCATGGATGACCAGAAAGGGCTCACTGTCGAGGTGGGGCTCGACCAGCTTGAGCGCCCCCGCAGTGCCCCGCGGTTTCTTCTCGACCAGATACTCGATGGAGACCCCGAGTCCCTCGCCACCGCCCATCAGGGCCTGGATCCCACGCTGGTTGCCGCCGGCGAGGACGAACACTCTCCGGATACCAAAGTTGGTGAGATGTTGGATCGTTCTCGAGATCAGCGCCCGGCCGGCGATCGGCGCCAGGGCGGGCACTTCGGCGGTTGTGCCGAGAACACCACCCGTGAGGATCACCGCCGTCGTCACGGTCGGCGTCAGGACCTGCTCTAGAAGCGTCTCGATGGCCTGCGATCTGTTGCGCAGAGTGACGCCGTCGATCCTCCGGTCGAGCCTCTCCAGAAGCTCGGGGGCCATGGTGATGGTGAGCCGAGCCTTTGAACGCATGGTCGCCGCCGGAGCTAGTGTCATACTCTGTCATACTCTGCTCTCGAACCGACGATTTGTCAAGCGCACGACAGAGCAGGAGCGCCCACCCGCTACCCCCTGGAGAAGGCGGGCGTGAGATCGGCCCTCGATCACTCCTCGCGATAGTCGTCGAATTGGGCGACCTCGATGCCGGGCGAGGGTGCGCGCCCCAGGCCGCTGTACCCTGGTCAGCCCTGCAAGATCGCCCCATCGCTTCCGGTCGTCGGCCCGGCAGATCGGGCCTGTCATCGTCACCGCCATGACAGCACCGTCGGAGCCTTCGAGGAAACTCCCAGGGCGCTCACCGCCTCGCCAACCTGCGAGCTATCTCACTGTCGGCGGCACCGACGCCATGCTAGTTTGATTCCCTCTTCAGGAAGAGCCTCATGTCGTCAATGGGACCACCGAAGCAAGCGGGAGATTCAATCGGCTCACCGGACCGACGGACTGGAGGCACCTCGATTCGGTGGCGAATCCTACGCACCTTTGGCGTGCTGATTCTTTTGATTTCGCTTTTCCCGGTTCTTTATCTGCCATATGTACAAGCGGGTCGCGCGACCGAGGCGCTCGAAGCCAAAGGTCGCTCCGTAACCCAGCTCGTGGCTCACGATATTCAGACCGCCTACGAATTCGGCGACATCGACATGGTTCAAGATGTCTTCGCCGGTGCGTTAGCCGATCCGGACCTGCGGTTCATAGTACTCCTTGACGAGAAAGGCGAGCGGTTCGCTGCCGACGGTCAAGAACCGATGGGCCTCTTCGGAGATGCCGCTCCCGAAGTCGGCCTTCTGGTAGACAAAAGAATCGAGAGTCTCGCGCTGACCGTCCCCGTCGCCGGTACCGCGGCCCGTCTGAGCGCAGTTTTCGGAACCGAACGTATCCTTCGCCAGCGCAGAGCCGACCAGGTCGTCGCTCTCGCGCTTGGTGGACTCATCCTGGCAGCCGGATTGTTGGCGTCCTATCTCGTCGTTCAGCGTTCGTTGAGGCGACCGCTCAAGAAAGCCGCCGAGGTTGCCCGGAGGCTAGCGGTCGGAGACTTGGACGTCGAGATTCGGAATCACTCCGTAGACGAGATCGGCGAGCTGTTGGAAGCCGTAGGCGGCACCATTGATTACATGCGCGACATGTCGTTGACAGCCGACGCGATCGCAAAAGGTGACCTTCGCGTCCAAGTAACGCCGCGGGCGGAGTCCGACCGACTGGGCAGCGCTTTTGGAAAAATGGTTGCCGGGCTGCGCGCCATGGTGGAAGAGATCTTGGATTCTTCGCAAGCAGTTTCAGAGTCGGCACGGGAGATTTCGAGTGCGGCCGAGGAAGTGGCAAGTGGAGGAAAGAGCCAGTCCACTTCGACCGACGAGACATCCACCACGATGGTCGAGATGGCGAGTCAGATCGACAGTATCTCGACAGCGACGGGGAAGCTGGCATCGCGGGTAGGAGCCACGACCACCTCGGTGCAGCAGATCAGCTCGTCGATCGGAGAGGTGGCACGCGGTGCTGATGACCTGATCTCCTCGGTCGAAGAGACGGCTACGACCATAGAACAGATGACGGCTTCCATCAATTCCGTCGCCGAGCGCGTCGAGTTCGTCGAAGAGGTTACAAAGGCTACCGCCTCCGAAACTGATCGCGCCGGGCAAGAGCTCCCCAGACTCATCGAGACCATCGGAGCCGCAAGTACCGACGTCGGCAAGATCGCCGGGATCATCAAAAAGATCGCTCATAAGACCAAGTTGGTGGCTCTGAATGCGGCGATCCAAGCCAGTCACGCGGGAGCACACTCCAAAGGGTTCACGGCTGTGGCGGGTGAAGTCAAAGACCTTGCCCTGCGGACCCAGGAGTCCACAGTCGAGATCAACGACTTCATCGAAGGAATGCAGAGCAGCACTGGCGAGGCTATCGCCCTGGTTCACGAGTTGGTGACCCGCCTGATCGACTCAGTCGGGCGGATCAAGGATCTCGTAGGCGAGGTCCACACCGCAACGCAAGAACAGACCGGCGGCGCCACCCTGATTCTGCAAGGCTCGACTCGGATGAAGAGCACCAGCCTCGAAGTAGCAACCGAGGTCAAAAAACAGGCCGAAAGAGTGAGCGAAATCCGGTCGGCGGTCGAGACGATGAACGAGTCCACAAAACAAGTCGCCGAGTCCCTTGTCGAGCAGCGCAAGGGAGGAGAGCAGGTCGTCGACGCGGTGACCACCATCGCTCAGATTGCGCAGCAGAATCTCTCCGCCTCGGACAGGCTCTCCGATGCCACCGACTCCCTGGCTCGAGAAGCCGTGAAGTTGCAAGCGGTTTCAAGCGCCTTTAGGATCTAGCACCGCTCTGCCAGTTTCGTCTCGAACTACCTGCCGACTATCTGTGCCACCTTGAGGAGTTCACTCGAGAAGGTAACTCCGGCGGCCGAGGCCGTGTTGAGGTTCAGCAAGATCGAGGGCCGGTTTCGTCGTTCGGTGACGCTGACCATGACGCCATTTTCTGCATAGTCCGGGACACCGGACAGCGTGAGCGTCTTGTGGGCGCTTGCCGCGTCCACAACCGACGACAACGACGCTGCACGCAAAGGCGCCACGTAGAGAATGTCAATACCGTCACGCTCGATGATCGCGCCTATCTCTTCTGTACCAACGAATTCGATGTCGACACGCCGCGTGGGGCGGTCCAGAAGCTCGGAAAGCCCCGCTTGGCTAAAGGCCTCGTTGAAGCCGTCTCTGGCGTTGAGCGAGTTGCGGAACTTCTTCTGAAACAGGACTCCGATGACGACCTCGTCTCCTGCCCTCTGCGGCAGCGTTTTCTCGTACTTCAAGACCTTGAGCAGGAGGGGGACCTGAACGTCAATCGGAATCGGCATCTCCTGAGCCGGTAACGGCCTTGCGGAAGTGGCCAGCACCAAGGCGGCGACCGCCAGCATGCAAAAGCGTACGGCAGGAAGAGTCTTGTTTTGGATTCTACGGGCGGACGCTGATCGAAACTCGGAGATTGCGACCGCGTTGGATGATGCCGTCTTGGAAGTGCTCAAAGCCGCCTGCCACTTCATACTCCTCATCGAGCAAATTGAAGACATGGAGACCAAGGGGTCGTGGCGGTGGCTATGAGTCTCATCGGCGACTCCTCCGAAAGAAGTTCACTTTCGAGGAATAGTGTAGGTTTGGCGCACGAAAATCGCAGTGGCCTCCTTCACAAGGGGGGTCTACCAGCCCGAGAGCTACTCCCCAGAACCTTGTGGCACCCCCCCCCCCGGCCCCGAGCACGCGACAACCGTCGGAGGCGTGGACCAAGCCCCAAGTTGACAGTACCCCTGCTAGGGCCGGGGGATGACGTAGAAGAGCACTGCAAAGAAATGGAGGATGCTTC
>JAOTZA010000235.1 GCA_029861655.1 Acidobacteriota bacterium
CCGCCAGTGGATGGGTCGCTTGCAACCACCCAGGCCCCACGCCACTGCGCAGAGCACCATCCATCCTAGGAGCGAGATCAAGTTGAGATAGCTCACCGTTGCGGCCGGTACTCTCTCACACAGGGACCCAAACCATGGGTCCATCATATGGTCTGTGTCCCCGCTACAATCTCAGGTGTCTATGGGACCCTTGGCCGGATTCAGATTGATCGAGATCGCGGGCATCGGCCCGACCCAGTTCGCCGGCATGTTGCTCTCCGACATGGGCGCCGATGTGGTGCGCATTGACCGGATCGATGCGCCCAGGACCGGCGTCGAGCTCCCGGAACGTTTCAATCTGATGAACCGGGGAAGGCGTTCGATGGCGGTCGATCTCAAGCATGAAGACGGTGCGGGCATCCTGCTGCGCCTGGTCGAAGGAGCCGATGCACTTTTCGAGGGCTTCCGCCCCGGGGTGATGGAACGGCTTGGTCTCGGGCCGGAGGAATGTCTGGCGCGCAACCGCCGCCTGGTTTACGGCCGCATGACCGGCTGGGGCCAAGACGGACCGCTAGCCAAATCCGTTGGTCACGACCCAAACTACATCGCGCTCGCCGGCGCGCTCCACACGATCGGACCAGCGGATCGACCGCCTGCGCTGCCGCTCAATCTGCTGGGCGACTTCGCCGGTGGAGCCCTCTATCTTGTCGTCGGGCTGCTGGCGGCACTCCTCGAGTCCAAGAAGTCCGGTAGGGGGCAGATAGTCGACGCCTCGATGGTCGACGGTGTCGCCTCACTCACGACGGTTTTCCACGGCCTGCGCGCCGCCGGACTGTGGTCGCTGCCACGTGGCCGCAACGTGTTCGACGGCGGCGCTCCATTCCACCGGACCTACGAGACCGCCGACAGCAAATACGTCGCGGTGGGCGCGCTCGAGCTGCCCTTCCAGGTCGCCTTGATCGAGGGCCTCGGTCTGCCCGCCGAGGACATCGGGCGGTGGATGAAACCCGAGGAGTGGCCCGCCTGCAGCGAAGAAGTCGAAACGATTGTCCGCACACGGACGCGGGACGAGTGGTGCACCCTCCTCGAGGGGACCAAGGCCTGTCTCTCACCGGTGCTCTCCTTTGGCGAGGCCTCCGAACACTCGCACAACAAAGAGCGCCGCACCTTTGTCGATTTCGACGGGATTACCCAACCGGCCGCGGCGCCTCGCTTCGGGCGTACACCATCCGAGCTCCGACGACCACCTTCCGAACGAGGCGCGGACACTCTCGCGATCCTCCGGGATTCCGGCTTTTCCAGTGAAGAAATCGCGCGGCTCCTCGCCGCCGGCTCGGTGAGCGCAGCGCACGAGCCCGGACAGGGAGTCGAATGACCACCACTCCCCAGACTCTTTGGGAACCCTCCGACGAGCTGCGGCGAGACTGCCTCCTCACCGACTATCTGTACTGGCTCCACACGGAGCGCCGCCTCGAGTTCGGCGATTACCAGGCCCTTTGGAAGTGGTCGGTCGAGCGCCTCGAGGACTTCTGGCAGTCAGTCGCCGACTACTTCGAGGTGGCCTTCCATAACTCACCCGAGTGTGTGCTGTCGAGCCGCAAGATGCCCGGCGCTCGCTTCTTTCCCGGCTCGACACTGAACTACGCCGAGCACGCGCTGCGAGGGGCTCACGATCACCCTGCGGTGATCTACCGAGCCGAGGACGGCTCCCGAACCGAGTTGAGCTGGGAGGCGCTCCGCGACCGAGTGGCGCGAGCGCGAGCCGGAATGCTCCGGCTCGGAGTCGGCCGCGGCGACCGGGTCGTGGCCTTCCTCCCCAACAACACAGAGGCCTTGATCGCCATGTTGGCAACGGCGAGCCTCGGCGCCGCCTGGTCGAGCTGCCCGCCCGAGTTCGGCACCGAGGCGGTGCTTGATCGCTTCCGCCAGATCCAGCCCAAGCTACTCCTAGGTGTCGGTGGGTATCGATACGGCGGCAGGTCCTTCGACCGCCTGGAAGCGCTCGAGACCATTGCAGCAGGCTTGCCGAGTCTCGAAGCCCGGGTGCTGGTGACCGAGGACAGCGAGGCTCCGGGCGGCTGGTCGAGCTGGGCCGAGTTGACAACCGCTTTCGAGCCCCTGGTGTTCGAGCCCGTGCCCTTCGACCATCCGCTTTGGATCCTCTACTCCTCGGGCACGACGGGGCTACCCAAGGCGATCATCCACGGTCACGGTGGCATCACCCTGGAGCACTTCAAAGCGCTGGCGCTTCACGGCGACCTGAGACCCGGAGACCGGTTCTTCTGGTTCTCCACCACCGGTTGGATGATGTGGAACTACCTGGTGAGCGGACTGCTGGTCGGCTCTACGGTCGTTCTCTACGACGGAAGTCCCGGTCATCCCGACCTCGAGGCTCTCTATCGCCTGGCCGACGAGGAAGGGGTCACCTTCTTCGGCGTCAGCGCGCCTTATCTGATGGCCTGCCGCAAAGGCGGCCTATCGCCGCATCGGAAGTTTTCATTTTCCGAGCTTCGGAGCGTCGGCTCGACCGGTGCGCCGCTTCCCGCCGAGGGGTTCCGCTGGGTGTACGAACACGTGAAGAAGGATCTGCTGCTCGCCTCGGTGAGTGGCGGCACCGATGTCTGTAGCGCCTTCGTGCTCGGCTGCCCGCTGCTGCCGGTTCGCGAAGGCGAGCTTCAGTGCCTGGGGTTGGGCGCCAGAGTCGAGGCATACAGTGAGAGCGGCCATCCTCTGGTAGACGAGACCGGCGAACTGGTCATCACCGAGCCGATGCCGTCGATGCCCGTCGGTCTCTGGAACGACCCCCAGGGCGCTCGCTACCGAGCCAGTTACTTCGAGGACTTCCCCGGTGTCTGGCGTCACGGCGATTGGATCTCGATTGACCACGAGGGGCGCTCGGTCATCTACGGGAGGTCGGATTCGACCCTCAACCGGGGGGGCGTGAGAATGGGGACCAGTGAGTTCTACACCGTGCTCGAAGGGATTCCCGAAATTGTGGATAGCATCATCGTGGACACGGGCACCTTCGACGAGCCCGGCAAGCTCTGGCTCTTTGTCCAGCTCGATGCCGATAACACGCTGGGAGAAGAACTCACCTCCACGCTCCGCGCGACCCTTCGTTCCCAACTCTCGCCGCGCCATGTCCCCGACGAGATCCGGGCCGTTCCCGCTATCCCCACGACACTGTCGGGAAAGAAACTCGAAGTTCCCATCAAGAAAATACTCAATGGCACGCCGGTCGAGGAAGCGGCTAATCGCGAAACCCTTCAGGACCCGAACGCGCTCGACGCACTGGTGGCGGAGTTGAGACGCTAGGTCGCTATGGATCCGTTGACCCACACTCTGGTCGGTGCTTCGCTCTCCGCCACCCGTCTGACGAACAGAACGCGGGGAGCGGCTGCGGCGCTGGTCCTCGGCGCCAATCTTCCCGACATCGACGTTCTGTCGTATTTCGCCGGCAGCGACATGGCACTGGGATTTCGCCGTGGCTGGACCCACGGGCTTCCGGCCTTGGCCGTTTTGCCGATTCTTCTCGCCGTCACTATCCGGATTTGGGCTCACTTCTCGGGGCGGACCGGTCAACGCCCCGTGTCGACCCGATGGCTCGTCGCGCTTTCCTATCTCGCCATCGTCACGCACCCGTTGCTCGACTGGCTCAACACCTATGGCATGCGTTGGCTCGCGCCTTTTCGCGACACCTGGTTCTACGGTGATTCGCTTTTTATCGTCGATCCCTGGCTGTGGCTGGCCCTGGGCTCCGGCTGGTTGCTGGGGCGCAAACCGACCCGCGCCCTGGTCGGAACCGTTGCTCTAGTCGGCGCGCTTCTGATGTCGCTGACGGCCCTCGCTGTTCCAACCTACATCCCCATCGTGATTTTTGTCTTCTTGTTTCTCATGGCCGCCGCGCTCTACTTTTCGTCATCGTTCTCTCCTCATCGAATCGCGCTCAGAGGCCTCACCGTCGCGCTCGTCTACATCGCCGCGATGCTCGTTCTTCATGGCCTCACCGAGTGGCGTGTCGACGACGAGTTGAACGATGTAGGTCTTGCCGCCCAGGAGCTGATGGTTGGCCCTCGGCCCGCCAACCCTCTGGCCTGGGAGTTCGTTGCTCGAGTCGGCAACGAGTACCGGTTCGGACAGTTCGACTGGTTCGGCGGCTCGCTCGAGACTTCGCCGCGCGCGCTCCCGGCCGCGGCGCATCAGCCCGAGTGGACAACACTCCAAAAAACCTCGAGCGTCGCGGGATTCCGCCGCTGGGCCCGTTTTCCGTGGCTCGAGGTCGAACCCACTGCGAAAGGACGCCGTGTCTTCCTCATGGACGCTCGATACAGGAGGGAGCGAACCACCGGGTTCGGGGGAACCGACGTCGAACTGCCGACGACGACGGACACCGATCGATAGCGGCACGCTCCCCCTATACTTGGCGTCGCATGTGCGCTGACACGGTTGTCGAGGTCCGCAACCTGCGGAAGACCTACGGCTCTACGGTCGCGGTCGACGACGTCTCGCTGGAAGTCCGCAGGGGTGAGATTTTTGGCCTGATCGGTCCCAACGGTGCCGGAAAGACCACGTCGATGGAATGCATCGAAGGCGTGCGCCGACCCGATCGCGGCCATGTCTCGGTTCTCGGGCTCGACCCACACGCCGACGCCTATCGTCTTCAAGACCGCATCGGCGTCCAGCTTCAACAGGCGCAGCTGCAAAAACGCATCAAGGTTTGGGAGGCGGTCGATCTATGGGCGTCGCTCTACCCCAACACCGCGGACGTCAATACACTCCTCGCGAATCTAGGTCTCGAAGACAAGAAGAACGCCTGGTTCATGACCCTCTCGGGCGGTCAGAAGCAGCGACTCTTTATCGCCTTGGCTTTGATCAACAACCCCGAGCTCGTCTTTCTCGACGAGCTGACAACCGGGCTGGATCCTCAGGCCCGACGAACGATCTGGGATTTGGTCACCGAGATCCGGGCGCAAGGCCGAACGGTCTTTCTAACCACTCACTTGATGGAGGAGGCCGAACGCCTTTGCGATCGCGTCGCCATCATCGAGCACGGCCGTGTTATCGACGTCGACTCGGCGGCGAGCCTGGTCAAAAAACACTGCCCGGAGCGCCGAGTGATCTTCTCGACAGATTCTCGCGGGCTCGAGACCAAGTTCCAGGCCATA
>JAOTZA010000236.1 GCA_029861655.1 Acidobacteriota bacterium
ACAAGATGCTGCGGCCCGTGACAAAAGGGTTGCGGGTCGTGGCTCGGGAGTCCGATAAGATAGATTATGTAAACCAACCCTCCCGAAGGCTCCCGAAGGAGGACTCCCCTACGAGTCTCTGTTGCCAGCACACAGGGGCCCCATTTTCTGAGAAGATGCGCGTGCCATGAATTCGAAGCAAACTCGTCTGTATTGCGGCGGCCACAAAGGCGCCGAGGCGGAGTTCGGCCGTGCCGCCAAGCGTAGGGAGATCCCCGAGACCACCTTCACCTTCGAGGGACACCTGATGGAGCACTCGGGAGAGATTCAGCTCCTTGATGACGCCGCACTTTCTCGCGGCGACGTCAGCATGGATTTCGTGTTCGCGAATCTAGGGCGCCGTTTCCACCGCAGCCACGGGATCCGGCGAGTGATCCAATCGATGTTTCACGTCGTCACCAATGGCGACTCCGTGTTCGCCATCGGCTGGATCCAGCCCGACGGTCACGTCAAGGGCGGCACCGGCTGGGGTGTCGAGCTAGCCAAGTTCTTCAACCGGCCGGTCAGCGTCTTCGACCAGGAAAAGGAGCACTGGTACACCTGGACCGGAGGACGCTGGCAAGAGAGCGAGCCGACAATCCCCGCCGGCCCGTTCTCCGCGACCGGTACGCGCAATCTCACGGACGCCGGCCGAGCGGCCATCCACGATCTCTTCGAGCGGTCCTTCGGGCCCGAACCGAAACAGCCGTAGGCCCTGCTGGACTGGCGCTGCCTATGCTCGCTCGGTCCGGAGTTCGTCGAGGATCTTTTCGAGCGCCGCAATCAGATCGTCCTTCTCCACCGTCGTCTTGCGGAACTTCACCGACAGGCTAAAGGTCTTTTCAGGGTCCTTGAACGTAAAGACCGGCGGCTTCTGCCGACCTCCCTTGCGAGCCCGCGATTGGCGTCGGACCTGCTCTCTCAGGTCCTCCCGGCTCAGAGAACCTTCAGCAACGTGCTCGAGCATCTCGATCTGCTCCTGTTCGCTCCTGCCCGCTTTCAGGATCCCCAGCAGAACCGACTTCGAGTGGACACCCAGAGCTTCGACGGCCTGCCGGACCGGTTGCCCCAGCTGAAGGAGCTGTAGGCTCTCGGTGACACCGCTTCGGCCCTTCCCCACTGCGGCCGCAATCTGCTCTTGGGTATACCCATGGATCTCACCCAGCGCCCGGTAGCCCTCGGCCTCCTCGAAAGGAGTCAGGTCCTTTCTCTGCAGGTTCTCAACCAGCGCCACCTCGAGCGCCTCATCCTCGTCGATCTCCATGATGATGGCCGGGATCTCGTCGAGACCCGCTCGGCGGGCGGCTCGATAGCGACGTTCGCCGGACACGATCCGATAGCCGGATTCCGTGTCGTCCGCCTCGTCCACCGGGCGAACCAAGATCGGCTCCAGAACGCCCTTGGACCTGATCGACTCGACCAACTCATCGAGCTCCCCCATCGAGCTTCGCGGCTGATTGGGATCGGGCGAGATCGACCGCATACCGAGCATCCGTCCTACGGCGTCCTCCGGATGGCGCCCCACCAGATCTTCGACGAAATGGGTGTCATGGCGCATCTTGACCCGCTGAGGCAGGCCCCTCTTCTTGGCTGCAGCGTCAGACACGGCTCAAGATCTCCTCGGAAAGTTTGTAGTACTCGAAAGCGCCGCTCGATCGTGGCGAGAACGTAAAGATCGACTCGCGGTAGGCCGGACTCTCCTCGAGGCGGACACTTTTTGAGATCACCGTCTTGAAGAGCTTGCGGCCGAAGACTCTCTTTACCTGCTGGTGGATGTCCTTGGAGAGCTTTGTGCGTTTATCGTAGAGAGTAAGAACCGCGCCCAGTATCTGAAGCTCTGGGTTTGCCCGGAGCTTGATCTTGTCGATGGTCTCGAGCAAGTCATCGGTACCCTCGAGCGCGAAGTAGCTCGACTGAATCGGGATGAGAACATGGGTCGCCGCCACCAGCGCGTTGACGGTGATGATCCCCAGGGTAGGCGGCGTGTCGATCACGATGTACTCGTACCCGGCCCGCACCTCTTCGAGCGCATCCTTTAGGCGATAGTAGCTGTCGATCTCCCCCAGCAGCTTCGCCTCGATCTTGGCCAGGTGAATCGAGGACGGCGCTATCTCAAGAGCTGGAAGCTTCTCGACCTGCGCCACGGTCTCGGCGATGGAGACATCGTCCTCGGTCAGCGCTTGATAGATGGTCGCCTGGAGTGGGTCGGGCTCGAGAAAGGTGAGAGTGCTGTTGGCCTGCGGATCGAGGTCGATCAGGAGAGTCTTCAGGTTCTTCGACGCCAGTGCGGCGGCCACATTGATCGCGGTCGTGGTCTTCCCCACCCCGCCTTTTTGATTGGTGATCGCCAAGATCATCGAGTGCCGGGAGTGTATGGGACGCCCCAAATGGGGTCAACATGGGCGTCCATGTCGGCACGCCGACATTCGTGGGAAGCGACTGAACCGCCTTGACTTAAGCCCTCCCGAAGGCTCAGAAGGCGGAGCGCCCAAGCCGTCGCTTCGCGAGCGAAGAGAGGCTCACTCCGCGACGCTCGCGGCGTTCCGCCCGGCTTGCGAGGCAGCCCGGTCGAATGCCCGGCTGGAAACTGCGCTCACTGCTCAGCCTCGCACGAGTTCGCTCGCGCCTCGTTGTTCGCCCGCGCGAACCGGGCCCGACTCCCGCGACTCTCTTGTGCTCGCGGACTCACAGCGTCCCTGCCGGCGCATTCGCCGGGCTGCGACGCTGAGACGATTCGTTGTCCCTCCAGTCATCTCGAGCGCGAGTCGATTCGAGCACGGAGCCACCGCACCGCGCGCAGGATGACCGCGCTCTGTATCGACCCGAGTCAGGGGATCCCCGACTCGGGAGCCGTGTGCCTACATCTCGTATTCGCCGAGGTCTTCGGGTCGAGCGTTCTCGAGCCATTCCTTCAGTTGGTCCTCGTCGGGCTGAGAGGCGCCGAGCTTCTCGGCTTTGGCCTTGTCCAGTACCGCCGGCATGACAAAGACGGGCGCCTCGGCTCGCAGAGCGAGAGCGATGGCATCGCTCGGTCGCGAATCGACAACGGCACTCTCGCCGTTCCTGGCGAGATGAACCTCGGCGAAGAACGTGTTCTCGTGCAAATCGGTGATGACGATCCGCGTGACCACTCCGCCAAGCTCCTTGACCGAGGCCTGCAGCAGGTCATGAGTCATGGGGCGTGGCGAGTCGACGCCCTCGATTCGCATCGCGATTGCCTGGGCTTCGAAGACGCCGATCCAGATCGGCAGGAATCGCTCGCTCTTGGGCTCGCGCAAGACGACGATCGGCGTGTTCGACGACGGATCGAACATCAAGCCCCGTACCTCCACTTCCAGAGCATCGGCAACATTGCTATCGGAGCCGTCAGAGTCCTCTGAGGTCTTTCGCTTCGGCATGCCGCCTATTGTGGGTCCGGTGGGAACCCAGGTCAAGTTGCGGCCAGTCCGACGGCCGCGGGATTCTTCAGGCCACTCTGGCGATCGGTTCGGCGAGAAGGCTATGAGCGTATGCCTGGCGCACGACGACTGAGGTCAGCCGGCCGGCTTTGAGGGGGACGGTGCTTGAACCCAGACCCGACACCAGACTTGGATCCGGCTCGAAGTGGACGACTCGATGGCAGGACGTTCGCCCCGTCAGCATCCCAGGTCTCTTCCCGAGGCCGGTCACGACGACTTCGACATGCTCCCCCACCAGGGCCTCGTTCAACCGACGCTGGATCGGTTCCTGAAGCGCAAAGAGGCGCTGCAACCGTTCGGCCGCCTCTTCCGGTTCCACGTCTCCACCGAGCCGTGGTGCGGCCGTTCCCGGACGCGGTGAGTAGGTAAAGGCAAAGACCTGCGCAAACTCCAGCTCTTCGAGCAGCTGAAGTGTCAGAGCAAAATCCTCCTCCGTCTCGCCTGGGAAACCGACGATGATGTCGGTCGAAAGGGCGACTCCTGGTCTGGTGGCCTTGAGTCGCCGGGCGAGCTCCCGGTAAGCGTCTGCCGAGTACCCTCTCCCCATCCTCTGAAGCACCGGATCGGAGCCGGACTGGACCGGCAGATGGAGCGCCGGGCAGATGTTGGGGTGGCGACCGAACTGCTCGACCATCCGATCGGTGAAATCTCGCGGATAGGAGGTGACGAATCGGAGCCGCGCGACACCGGGAGTTCTTGCGACCGCGTTCAGAAGATCCGCGAAATCTTCTTCGCCACCCGGTTGGCGCCAGTGGTTGACGGTCTGGCCCAAGAGCTCGATCTCCGAGAATCCGAAGTCCACAAGATGGCGAACCTCATCGAGAATCTCCGCCATCCCACGACTTCTCTCCGGCCCGCGGGTCTGCGGCACGATACAAAACGTGCAGTTCTTGTCGCAGCCCTCGACGATCGTGACCATTCCTTTGAAGGAGCTTTCACGCGAGATGGAATCGAATGCATAGTCGCGCTCGGCCGGAAACCCCGTCAGAACCGGACGCTCTCCCTTCCTGCGTCGCTCCAGCGCTTCGCGTATCTCTGCCACCCTGCCCGGGCCGAGGACAAAGTCGAGGTCCGGTACCCGCGACAAGGCGCGCTCTCCGGCTTCCTGGGCCACACAGCCGCAAAGCCCGATCACGAGCCCCGGACGATCACTTTTGAGCCGACGGTACCGACCGAGCCGCGAGTAGACCTTCTGCTCGGCCTTCTCTCGCACACTGCAAGAGTTGAGCAGGATCACGTCGGCTTCCGCGGGTTCGCGGGTGGGTAGCAGCCCCTCCTCCATCAGCGCCCCGGTCAGACGCTGGCTGTCCCGCTCGTTCATCTGACAGCCCCAGGTTTCTACAAAGAACCTGCGCGCCGCTGTCCTCTCCGGCTCCCGCGTATTCGCTGCCGTGCTCACCGGTCCTCTCCGTCGTCCTCGGGCCGGTAGATCTCGGGCTCACCCACTTCGTGTTCCTCGACACCGGTGGCACGTTCGCGGTCTCGATCCGGCTCGAGGTCGATCCCCTCTCTCAACCACCCCGGCAGGGCTCCGGCACGCCGCCCCTCCTCGATGAGCTCGTCGAGCTGAGTGCTCGCCTCCGCCACAAGTTCGCGAGCCCCCTCCAGGCGATCGAGAGCTCGATCCCACGCCGGCTTGATTTG
>JAOTZA010000237.1 GCA_029861655.1 Acidobacteriota bacterium
ATCCCTCCCGGTCACCCAGGTCCGCACAATAGGATGACAGCGACGGCCCATCCACCACCAGGGATTCGGTCCATCACGGCGGTCGACACATTCCTTCCGGAAGGCCCAGACTCCCTGGTCGTAGTAATACGCCGGCGGGTAGGACTGGCGCTCGGTCGAGACGTCGCGGTCGCCACCGTAGGGCGCGAGCAGGCCGTCGCGGATCTCCAGGGCACGCAGCGGATGGTCGTCGGCCGCTTCCCAGACCGTCATCACCGAGTCGAGGTCCGGCCGCTTGTCGAGCGAGGCGAGACACTCATCGATCAACTCGCCATCCACCATGACGGTGTTCCCCAGCAACAGGACGACGTTCTCCAACTCGGGATGTCTTTCCCCGACCCACTCGACGGCATGGCGGATGACGTCGCCGTGGTTGATCTCGTCCCCACCCAGCTCGGCAGGTCTTCTGATGACCTCGACACCCAGCTCGGCGCAGGCTTTGGCGATCGAGTTGCCGTCGGTCGAAACAAAAACCCGTTCGATTCGCTCAGCGTCGAGAGCCGCAAAAGCCGGGTAGCTCACCAGCGGCCGCCCGGATACCGGGTGAACGTTCTTGTCGGCGATCGACTTGCTCCCGGCGCGGGCCGTGATGATGGCGGCGTTCATGAATCTGCCCGAGCCGACATGTTATCGGCCTCGCCCAGGAGCACTCGCTCGTAGGCTCGCACCACGGTTTCGACCCTGAACCGCTCGGCAGAAAGACGTGCGCCGGCGGCCAACTCTCGCCGCAACTCCGGTTGATCGAGCAGCTGGACAATCCGCGAAGCCAGGGCGCCGTCGTCCCGGATCGGCACCAGATAGCCGTCGATTCCGTTTTCGATGATCTCCGACGGCCCGGAGGGGCAGTCGGTCGAAACGACGGCCGCGCCGCAGGCCATCGCCTGGATGAGAGCTCCGGGGAGACCCTCGTGGATGGATGAAAGGGCAAACACGGTAGCTCTCGACATGTATTTGAAGGGGTTCGCGTCGAAGCCCGCAAGCTCGACGTCTTGCGCCAGACCCTGCGCCTCGATGAGCCCCTGCAGCTCGCTTTTCAGGGGGCCGTCACCCAGGATGATTAGTCGCGCCGATCGCTCGGCGCGAACCTGTTTGAAGGCCCGGATCAATGTCGGGTAGTCCTTTTGCGGTACCAGCCGCCCAACGGCGAGAATCGACGCCATCCCGTCCTCCAACCAGACGTGCGAGAGCGGCTCTCTCGCCTGCGCCAGCATCTCGCTGTCGACGACCGGGTTGTAGAGAACCTCTATCTTCTCGCGGCTCAGTTTGAGCTTGCTCTCGAGGTCATCGGCGACTCCCTCCGACACCGCGATGATCTGGTCGGCCCGCCGGTAAGAGAACCTCTTGAGCAGGGTGATCAGCCATCTCTTGGGTGTGAGGCTCGTGTGGTGGAGCATGTTGCGTTCGGAGATGACGAAGCGCACCTTGGATCTAAGCATTGCGAGTGCGAATGCCACGGGCACGCTGATGGCGCCCATCGAGAAGACGATGTCGGGTTTTTCTCTCGCCAGGGTTCGGGTCAGAGACGGCAGGGCTCCCCACAGGCTCTTCGCCGGCGTGTGATGCACCGTGACGTCGGACGGCACCCGAGCTCGAAGCTCCCCGTCGTCGCGGGTCAGTCCCAGGGACGGGACCAGCAAGTCTCGGTCGAGGTTTCCCAGAAGTTGGATGAGGACACGTTCGGCGCCGCCCTGGCCGAGCGCGGTGTGTGGGATAAAGACCCTGGCGGGCCTCAAGGCGCCGTCACCACACCCATCCCAAACTCGATGCGCGACTCCAGGCCGAGCTCTTCCATGAAAGCGCCATAGGCCTTGCGCGCCTGCCAGTCTGTTTCCTCTTGGCAGTCGTCGACGAGCAGGACTCCACCGGGAGCTAGTCGGGGGTAGGTTTTGGCCAGCGCGGTGAGCACCGGCTGGTACAGATCGACGTCAATCAGGCAGGCAGAGATCGTTTCTGGGAGAGAAGCGGGGTCGAGCTCGAGGATGTCGGCTGGAATCAGTTCCACGTCGGCGGCATCGTGCAGCGAAAGAACCCGGCGTGTGAGCGAGAGGCTGTTGGCAGAGAACGAGCGCCGGCGTCGAGGATGGTTGCCCAGTTCCAGATCGGTCTCGAACTGTTCCTCGACGAACCCGGAGAAGGTGTCGACACAGACGTATCGCTTCGAGCTGCCGAGTTGGCGCAGCATCTTGTGCGCAAGAGCCGCCGTGCCACCGACGTTGCAGCCGATCTCGACTACGGCGCCGGGCACGTTGAGCGTCTTGTAGAGCCAGTCGAGGTAGAAATACTGACGGGCCGGCCCCAGACCAACGGGTCGATGGCGGTAGAGGAGAGGAGCCAGTATTTTCTTGATCAGGAGAGCGCCGCGACGATGTTTCACCGCGTCCCATCCTCGGTGTCCGTCTGCGCCTCGCCGTGAAGCTCCTCGAGCAGTTGCAGAACCCCCTGGCCCATGTCGACGGAGTGGCGCGCGGTCAGTTTGTGCCCGGTCCGCGGGGTGAAGGTGTAGGGGGTGACCCGGTAGTGGGTGTCGTGGTTGGTTTCCGGTTCCTGGTACTCGATGTCGAGCTTCTGGCCGAGGATCTCGGAGAACATCGTGAACAGATCCCGAAGCCGCGTCGGGTGCGAGCCGGTGATCACCAAACGGCGATTTTCGTAGTCTTTCTCGAGCGCCTCGACACTCAGCCTGGCAGCATCCTCCACGTGAAGGTACTCGCGCGTGTCGTCGGGGTGCCCGATAGCCGCGACCCGACCTTCTTGGGCTGCTTGCTTGAGCAGTCGGTAGACACCGTTGGATTCTCCCGAGCGCGGCCCGTAAAGGCTACCGTAGCGCAGGATCGTAAACGGCAGACCGGCTTGGACCTGGAACTCTTCGATGTAGGCCTCGCAGGCCTGCTTGCTGCAGCGGTAGAAACCGCCGGCGCGGCTATACACATACACGGTGCTGGCGAACAGGAAGCGGCTCGCTCCGACTTGTTGCGCCGCCTGAAGCGCGTTGACCGTTCCCAGGATGTTGGTCTCCGTGGTCTCCCTGGCGCGGGCATGAGCCTCGTTGAGGTCTGCCAGCGCGGCGAAGTGGAACACGGCGTCGGCACCCTCCGCCGCCGAGACCAAGGCCTCGCTGTTTCTCACATCGCCGACAACCATGCTCTGTCCCGAACCCAGATACGGAGACGGCTGGCGGTCGAATATCGTGACCTCGAGCCCCTTTTCGGTGAGAACATCAGCGATGAAGCTACCGAGGAAACCGGAGCCGCCGGTCACCAGGGCGCGCTTCATGTCCGTGCCTCCCGGCGAAAGAAATCCACCAGATGCTCGACCGCCTCGGTCTCCATTCGCAACCGGCTCTCGGCGGCGTAGGAACCGATATGAGGTGTCAGTATTGCGTTGGAGAGCTCTGAGAGCGGCCCCTGGTACGGCTCGGATTCAAAGACGTCGAGATACGCTCCGGCGAGGCGGCCGCCGGCCAGGCTTTCGACGAGGGCTTGCTCGTCCACTAGACCGCCGCGGGCGCAGTTCACCAGGACCGCATCGGGCCTCATCGCGTCGAGCGCCGCTCGGCCGATCAGACCACGGGTCTCGTCGTTCAGTGGTACGTGCAGACTGAGGACCTCCGAGCGGCGAAGAAGATCGTCGAAACTCACGGTCTCGACCGAGTGCCTGGCAGCGAAATCCTCGTCCACCACCTCGTCCCAAGCGAGGACCGTGGCCTCGAAGGATGCCAGGAGGCCAACCACGGCCTTTCCGATTCTCCCGAGTCCCGCGATACCCACCGTCCGCCGGCGCAGCAACCGCCCCATCGGTTTGGCCCAGCGACCGGCTCGAATGTCCGAATCGGCTCGAGGAATCCAGCGCAACGCGCACAGTATTCCCGCAAGAGTCAGCTCGGCAACCGCGTCCACGTGGGCGCCGGGAGTGTTGAAAATGTGGATTCCACGATCCGCTGCCGCCTCGAGATCGACGTTCTCGAGCCCCGAACCGCAACGTGAGATGACTCGCAAGTCACTCGCCTGGTCGAGGATGTCGCGGCTGAGCGTCTCGGTTCCGGCGATCAGCCCCGCCGCTCCAGCCAGCAACTCAACCGTTTCCGGCGGATCGAGGCGCCTTCCGTAGGGGTTGAGCCGATACTCTAGTCCGGCGGCACTGAGCTGAGCCAGGGGATCGGAAGAGACCTGGCCAAAGCTCGAGGTAGATATGAGGATGTCCGGCATTTGCAGGCGGCTTAGTCGCCCGAGAAGCGTCCATGGGCGCCGCTGGAAGTCGCGACTAGGCCTTTACGATTCTATCGGAGAGCTGCCGATAGATGCCTCGGGTATCGACCACGAGCGCGGATTCCTCGAGCACCATCTCATAGTCGACGGCGGAGTGGTCGGTAACAATCACAACGGCATCTTGAGCGGCGAGGAGCTCTCGCTTGAGTGGTTGCGATCGTAAGGGTGGCAGATCACTCCAGGTCCGCATCGACGGCGTCTCTGGGATATGGGGGTCGTGGTACGACGCCTTGGCTCCCTTTTGGCGGAGGATCGAGAGCAGCTCGAATGCCGGGCTCTCGCGAGGGTCCCCGACATCCTTCTTGTAGGCCACGCCCAGCAACAAGATCCGGCTTCCGGCCAGCCCCTTGCCCCTCTCCTCGAGGGCGATCTCGAGCTTTCGGACTACCCACCGCGGCATCAGGGTGTTGATCTCGCCAGCCAGCTCGACGAAACGCGCGTCGACTCCGGCTTGCTGGGCCTTCCACGCCAGGTAGAACGGGTCGATCGGGATGCAATGACCGCCCCATCCCGGGCCGGGGTCGAAACGCATGAACCCGAAGGGTTTTGTCTCTGCCGCGTCGAGAACCTCCCAAACGTCGATATCGAGGCCATCGAAGATGATCTTGAGCTCATTGACGAGGGCGATATTGACCGCGCGGAAGATGTTCTCGGTCAGTTTGCCCGCTTCGGCGACCGCCGCACTCGAAACCAGGACGACTTCGGGGACGATCGTTCGGTAGAGGGCGGCGGCGATGGAGGAGGAGACGGGATCCGTGCCCCCGACCACTTTGGGGGTCGACGCCAGGCCGAAGCGGGGGTT
>JAOTZA010000238.1 GCA_029861655.1 Acidobacteriota bacterium
TGCGCACCACCAACCGGTGATGTGCATGCACTGCGAGCAAGCACCTTGCGAAGTGGTCTGCCCGGTGGCGGCGACCGTTCACAGCGACGAGGGCCTCAACGACATGGTCTACAACCGCTGTGTCGGAACCCGCTACTGCTCGAACAACTGTCCCTACAAAGTCAGACGTTTCAACTTTCTCAAGTACAACGACACCGACACACCGGTGCTCGAACTGCTGCGCAACCCGGACGTCACCGTGCGCTCTCGGGGCGTGATGGAAAAGTGCACATACTGCGTTCAGCGCATCAACGCCGCTCGGATCGAGGCGCACCGGAACGACCGCGACATTCGCGACGGCGAAGTGGTTACGGCCTGCCAACAGGTGTGCCCGACCGGCGCCATCGTCTTTGGCGACATCAACGACCCGGATGCGAAAGTCTCGAGGCGCAAAGCCCAGCCTCTGGACTACGGAATCCTGAGCGAGCTCGGCACCCGGCCGCGGACGAGTTATCTCGCCAAGATCACCAACCCGAATCCCCTGGCCGAGAGAGCTGAGAAAACCGAGGAAAAGACGTGAGTCAGGGTCCCGACACCCTGATGGGCAAACCGCCTGTCGTCGCTCCGGGACACACTTCGGGCTCGGTCACCGACAAGATCAGCTCGATCGTCCTCGAGCGCACACCCAGGTGGTGGTGGGTCGGTTTCGGCATCGCCTTTCTGCTCGTCCAGCTACTGCTGCTTTCGCTCACCAAGCTGGTTCTTGAAGGCACCGGCATCTGGGGTCTCAACATCCCGGTCGGCTGGGGTTTTGCCATCATCAACTTCGTCTGGTGGATCGGGATCGGGCACGCCGGAACGTTGATCTCGGCCATCCTGCTGCTGCTGCGCCAGGACTGGCGGACATCGATCAACCGTTTTGCCGAGGCGATGACTCTTTTCGCCGTGGCCTGTGCCGGAATCTTCCCACTCATCCACGTCGGGCGCCCCTGGCTCGCCTATTGGCTGCTTCCCTACCCCAACACCATGGGGCTGTGGCCGCAGTTTAGAAGCCCTTTGATCTGGGACGTCTTCGCCGTCACGACCTACGCCCTGGTCTCGCTGCTCTTCTGGTACGTCGGGCTGATCCCCGACCTCGCCACCTTGCGGGATCGCTCGCGCCGAAAATGGAAAAAGATCGTCTACGGCTTTGGCGCCATGGGCTGGCGGGGCTCGGCGGTCCATTGGCACAACTACGAGGTGGCGTACCTGCTGCTCGCCGGCTTGGCGACGCCGCTCGTCGTCTCGGTTCATACCGTGGTGAGCTTCGACTTCGCCGTCGGTCAGATCGCCGGCTGGCACGCCACAATCTTTCCGCCCTACTTCGTAGCGGGTGCGATCTTTGCCGGCTTCGCCATGGTGCTGACCCTGGCGATCCCGCTGCGCGCCGCGTTCAACCTCCAGGATTTCATCACCCTGCGCCACATCCAGAACATGGCCAAGGTGATGCTCGCCACCGGATTGATCGTCGCCTATGGCTACATGGTCGAGATCTTCATGGCCTTCTACAGCGGCAACCAGTACGAGGAGTTCATGCTTCTCAACAGGATCGGTGGCCCCTACAAGTACCACTGGTGGGCCTTGCTGCTGTGCAACGTTCTGGCCCCTCAGATTCTGTGGATCCGCGCTGTTCGTTCACGGCCCTGGATCGTCTTTCTCGCGGCAATGTTCGTCAACGTCGGCATGTGGCTCGAGCGCTTTGTCATCGTCGTAACGAGCCTCCACCGTGACTTCCTGCCGTCTTCCTGGGGGATGTACAGTGGCACTTTCTGGGATTGGGCCACTTTTGTCGGCACCATCGGTTTGTTCCTGGCGCTTCTGTTCCTCTTCTTGCGTTTTCTGCCGATGATCTCGATCTTTGAGATGCGGACGATCCTCCCCGAAGCCAAGCGTCCGAAAGAGAGCTCTTCGTGAAACCTCTCTATGGGTTGATGGCCGAGTTCAGCTCACCGGCCGCGCTGATCGCGGCCTGTAAGGCAACTCGCGAAGCTGGTTACACGAAACTCGACGCGTATACGCCGTACCCCATCGAAGAGGTGTGGGAGGCAATCGGGCATCATCGCTCGAAATTGCCGCTCATCGTGCTGGCCGGTGGTCTGGCAGGCGCCACCGCGGGCTTCCTACTGCAGTACTGGGCCTCGGTGATCGAGTACCCGCTCAACATCGGCGGCAGGCCTCTCAACTCGTGGGTGGCCTTCATCGTGCCGACATTCGAAACAACGATCCTGTTCGCGGCCTTCTCCGCGGTGCTCGGGATGTTCGCCCTGAACGGTCTGCCGCGGCCGTACCACCCGGTGTTTAACGTCAAGAACTTCAGCGCCGCCTCGCGAGACAGCTACTTTCTGATGATCGGTACCAACGACCCGCAGTTCGACAGCGAAAAGACCCGCTCCCTTCTCGAGAGCCTGGGAGCGAAGGAGGTCTCGGAAGTTGCGGAGTAGACGGGAGCGACCGATTCAGAGCGCGGGTGATCCTGCGCGCGGCGCAGTGGCTCCGTGCTCGGATCGCTCCGCGCTCGAGATGGCTGAGGAGCAGCCTCGACTCGGGGGCCCGAGCGTCGCGGGGAGGCCGGGCCGGAGGGCTCCCGCCGCGCGCAGCGTCTTGGCGAGAACGGCGGGATACCGGCCCGAAGCACGGGGCCCCCGCGACGCGGTCGCGCGCCGCCGAGTTTCGCAGAGTTCGAGAGCCGCCCTCTTGTTGTTGCTTGTTCCGCTCCTTGTCGGCTGCCGGCAGGATATGCACGACCAGCCAAAGTACGAGCCACTCGAGGTGAGCAACTTCTTTGGCGACGGCCGCACCTCGCGCGATCCGGTTTCGGGGACCGTCGCACGCGGGCAGCTACGCGACAACGATCATCTCTATCGCGGCATAGGTCCCGACGGCCAGCTCGCCACGACAATGCCGGTTCCGATGTCATCCGAACTGCTCGGCCGCGGCCGGGAGCGCTTCGACATCTTCTGCTCGCCATGCCACGGGCGGATCGGCAACGGTCAGGGAATGATCGTCCGCCGCGGCTTCAAGCAGCCCGAGTCGTTTCATCAGAACCGTCTTCGGGAAGTGCCGGTCGGCTACTTCTTTGAGATCATGACCAACGGCTTCGGTCAAATGTCAGGATACGCTTCTCAGGTCCCGGTGGGCGATCGTTGGGCGATCGCCGCCTATGTCCGTGCCCTTCAGCTGAGCCGCAACATCTCGGTCGCCGAACTGACGCCCGCCGACTTGAAGATGCTGGAAGCACGCGAGGGTGCTCAGCCGGCAGAACCGCCAAGCGAAGAGGGTCACGAATGACCGACGGTCTCGCGCTGCCTGCCGATACGGATCTCTCTGCCCCTGCGAGCCTGGACGGCGTGCGTCGCCGCGCCTGGATGGTTGCGACTGTCGGGATTGCCGCCTCGGGCCTCGGTTTCGCCCTCGACTCGACCCAGTTCTACCGCTCCTATCTGGTCGCGTGGCTCTTCTGGCTGGGAATCGCCCTCGGCTGTTTCGCACTCGGACTCCTGCATCAGCTGACCCGTGGCGCCTGGGGACTCATGGTGCGGCGGATTCTGGGCGCGGCGACTCGCACCTTCCCTCTTCTGGCTCTACTTTTCATCCCCATCGTTCTGGGAATGAAGGAGCTTTATCTGTGGGCGCAACCCGAGGTGGTGGCTCACGATGAGCTGATCCAGCAAAAGCTATGGTATCTCGAGCCCCGCTTCTTCATCGCCCGCGCCGTTTTCTACTTCGCTGTGTGGATCTCGATCGCATGGGTCCTCAACCGCCTGTCGCTCCGGCAGGACAGCGAACGGAGTCACAAGCTGTTTCGCCGCATGCAGTTCTTCGCCGGGCCGGGGCTGGTGCTCTATGCGCTCACCGCCACCTTTGCTTCGGTGGACTGGCTGATGTCGCTCGACCCGCACTGGTACTCGAGCATTTTTGGCATCTCATTTATCGGCGGACACGCAGTATCCGCGCTTGCATGGCTCATACCTGTAGCTCTTTACTTCACCCGCCGACCACCCCTCGAAGGTCTGCTCAGACCGCGGCATTTTCACGACTACGGCAAGCTTCTTCTGGCTTTTGTGATGTTATGGACGTATTTCCAGCTTTCACAGCTGATCATCATCTGGTCCGGGAATCTTCCAGAGGAAGTGAAGTGGTATCTGGCACGCACCGAAGGGGGCTGGAAGTGGATCTCTATAGCCCTGGCGCTCGGCCATTTCGCGCTGCCCTTTGTTCTCTTGTTGTCACGGGACCTAAAACGTGACGCGAGACGGTTGGCGAGCGTGGCGCTGATCCTGCTTGCGATGCGCTGGCTGGATCTCTACTGGTTGGCGGCACCGGCCTTCTCCCACGGCGATTCGCATGCCGGGTTGTCCTTCCATTGGCTCGATCTTGCCACCGTTTTCGCGGTCGGCGGGCTGTGGACCGCCTTCTACACGCAACAGCTGCAGAGGCGGCCAATGCTGCCGGTCTTCGAGCCCTATCTTGGAGAGGCCCTCGAGGACGAGGATTGAGGACTGCGAAGGAACGATGACGAAAGAAACTCCACTGCGGCCACGGCCGGACCAGGACCCTCTAGATCTCGACATTCGTGGCATCGTCGGCTTTGCGGTTGGACTGTCGGTCCTGATTCTGGTGGCAGCCGCCCTGATGTGGTTTGCCTCGTCGTTTCTACGCGGCCTCGAGGAAGCAAAAGACCCTCCCCACCCGGTGCTTGCCGAAGCACGCGAACGCCCGCAGCACTCCGGACCGCTGCTCCAGGAATACCCGCTGGCAGAGATGCAAGCGTTTCGGACGGTGGAGCAAGAGGCGCTCACTTCCTATGCCTGGGTCGATCGGACGGCGGGTGTTGCGGCGGTCCCAATCGAACGAGCGATGGAGATTTTGGCCGAGAAACAACAAGCTGCGGGCGAGTCTCCGCAGCCGGAGGGAAGCAGTGAATAGGCGCCTGTCTGTAGCGGCCGACCGCTCTGTCGACCAAGATGCGGAAAAGGGAAACCGGTCGAGACGGAGCTCGACCGCTACATCGGGGTGGATGAGTAGAAGTTCCCCTGTAGCGGCCGACCTCCGTGTCGGCCGGGATGCGCAAGAAAGAAGA
>JAOTZA010000020.1 GCA_029861655.1 Acidobacteriota bacterium
GCGTCGCCAATCGATCGTCGGCGAGTCGAGGTTCGAGCAAGGGGTGCCGCGCCCCCACTAGTCGAAGAGCCCGCCCTTCCCCCACCGGCATCAGGCGACAGTCGATCCTCTGACCCCAACGCACAGCCGCCTGGCGAAGGTCAACCTCGGCCAACACCTCTACATGAGCGACCAGATCTTTGCGCGCCGAGTAGATCTCATCCACCAGTGCCTTGAATATCCGTCGCCTCTCTTCCTCCTGCTCGGCCAGCGCTTCCTGGAGCTCGTTGTTGGGCTCGACCGCCTCGAGCGGCTCGAAGTAGAGACTCTTCGCCGTCGCGGATCGCCCATGTACCAATCCCGGCATCCGTCCCTTGGAGCCCGAACGCAGCAGCAGCAACAGCCGGCCTTCGTGGAGCGGGATGGTCTCCTCGGCCATGTGCTCGCTATGACGCCGGGCAAGATCCTCGAGGCGGCGGTAGAGACCCTGACGCAACCGCCGGGCACGCTTTGCCGCCGTAGCAAGTCGCGGGCTCGCCTCCTCGCGCACACTCCCCCGTTCATCCAAGGTCCTTTCAATTCCTCGCGCCAGATCGGAGAGATCTGGCAGCTCGGTCAGCCAGGCGTCAAGTTCGGGACAGGAAGGATCCGCGCTCCGCACCTGCTCGGAGATTCCTGCCGACGCCCGTAACAAGTAACGAATCGGGGCCAACTCGGCGCCCGCGAGGTTTGCCGGATCCCGCTCCAGCCGCTCCAAGACGGGGAGAACGGGTTCCTCGAATGCTTCGACCAGTGCCCCCTTTTCAAGAAGCTGCTCGACCTCTCGCGCCCGCCGGAGATCCTGATCCAGACTCGCCCGATCCGTTGCGGGCCGCAGATCCAGAAGCGCTCGGCGACCGGCATCGGTCGCAGAGCCAGCAGCTACCACGTTCAAGAAAGCGGGAAACTCAAGCGCCGTGAGCGTCGCGGCGGATGCGAAACGACTTTCGTCTCTCATCTCGACCATAGGAACCAAAACAAGAAAAGCGGGGACCACGTCCCCGCTTTTCCAACTCTCAGATCGCGCCTCAGCGCAAACCGAGGCGTCGTTCTTCGGCCAGTTTGCGCAAGATCTTCTTGCGCGCCTGAATCGCCTTGCGCTTGCGTTTGACCGACGGCTTCTCGAAATGCTGCCGTCTCTTGAGCTCCGTCAAAACACCCGACTTTTCGCACTTGCGCTTGAATCGCCGCAGGGCATTCTCGAAACTCTCTTCTTCTCGAACCTGAACTCCGGGCAAATTTCCTATCACCTCGCCTTCGATTTTGGATCGGCCTACGGCCGGGTCGCCGTGGCGCCGGCGGAGTTTCCCCGATCCGGCCCCCAGGCGTCAAGTCCACTATCCCTCGCCTTCCCCCTGCCCGCGAACCTCCTCGAAATTGGTCCGGTAGACGACCAATTCGTCGGACTTGTTCTTGCGGAACCAAACCGCCGAGGCCTCGTTCTTCTCGTTGACCGGATAGAACCAAGCCACCACTTTGCGTTCGGGGTATTCCCGGATGTTCCGCAGGTTGACCGGTCCGAGCATTTCCCTGACCTGCTCAGGAGACATCCCCTTGGCCACCTGACCCAGACGCTCCTCGGTCATGAACCTCATCTCCTCGGCGCTCGCCAAGACGGCCTTGAGGCTCTCGTTGTCCGGATCGAGCTCCAGCGCGTCAGTGAAGATGCTGATCGCCTTCTTGTAGTCTCCTCCCTCCTCGATCCACTCTCCGCCCAAGAGGATGTCTTCGTCACTCTTCATCCGGATCACCGCCAACTGCCTCTCGGTCGCCGGTTCGTCGGCGAACATCGGGTCGATCTCGTTGAGATAGTTGCCGATTCGCGTCAGAAAGTCACCGGCCGTACTTTCGATCTCGCTCTTCTTTTCTTCAATTTGCGCCGCCAGGTCGTCGGCGGGAGCTTCTTCACCTTCCACCGGTTCCGCACCAGCAGCTTCTTCCAAGCCGGCCAGTTCTTCACGAAGCGAATCCAGCTTGCCATCGGCTTCGCTCAGCAATGCCCATTCAGCCTCGGCGGCCTCATTGACTGCCGGTCCCTTGGGTCCACAAGCAATACTGGTCGCCATCAAAAGCGCCATACAGACGAGGCTCAACTCACGATTCAGACAACGCATCGTATTTCTCCTTGCGATCACGGGGCTCGATGTTGGGCTTCCTGCCAAGAAGCGGAACGAAAAAATACCATAGCCAAGATAACCCGACAAGACCAAAGAGGGCTGGAAGCTCAGTCTCTTCAATGGTTTTCGAGCCTTCCTTCCTTGACAGTACTCAGGGCCGACTGGATAATCGTCGCCGTCGAAGAGATTTCCCACCGCGGAGGCGATGATGTCCCTGACCGACCTGTTCAAAGATCTGGACCCGACGCTAGCAGAAGTTCTCGACAAGACGACTCGGGCGCTCCGCGCGGAGTTCGACGAGAAGCTCGAGCTCGCGATGTCGCCACAGGGCGAGGTTGCCGTCGCTCAGGCGGTGGCACCCGCTCCGGAGCACGAACCGGAGCCCGAGGCAGGTGCTGACGCCGCGGCCTTGGGCGATCTTCTCGACCCGGTCGAGGAACTCAAGCACGCCGTTACCGCCATCGATGCGTGCGGTTCGCAGGGAGAGGTTCTCGAAGCCCTGGTGGCCGGGTGTGCCCGGTTTTCTTCCCGCGCCGCTGTTTTTCTCCTTCGCGGTGGCGACGCCTTCGGTTGGGGAGGCCATGGTTTCGACCTCAACCAAGAGGAGTTCAAAAAGACCCGTCTCCAAATCGAGTCAGCTCCGGCCTGGGCCGCGCTGGCCGGCGGATCAGGAGCCGTCGCCTTGAGCACCGATGAGTGTCGCCGCGTGACGAATCTTTTGTCCGCCAAGGCGCCTCAAATGGGGATCCTCCTCCCCTTTGTGCTCGGAAACCAGCCGGCGGCCGTCATCTACTGCGACCGCCTGGAAGACGATCAGGCGCCGCAGATCTCGGCGCTCCAGATCCTCATCTTCATCGCCAGCCAAGTGCTCGAAAACCTGCCGGTCCGCGACCGAGATCACACCGCGACTCTGCGTTTGAGCGACAGTGGCGCCGCGGTTGCCATGCCGGTTGTCGAACCGATCGAAGCTGAACCGGCACCGGTCGATACAGCCCTCCCGGCAGAAGACATCCAGGAGATCCGGGCTGTCGAACCCCAACTCCCACCGATCAGCGAACCGGAACCGCCCGTGGCAATTGTGCCCGAGAGCGCGCCCGAGCCCATAGAAGTCGAACCGGAACCGGTCGAAATCGCAGCCCCTGTAGAGGACCACGAAGAGATCGGAGCGCTCGAGCCATCGGAAGCCGAAACCAGTCTCCCTCGACAGGAAGAGCCTCAACCGCCGGCTGCGGTAACGCCCGCGAGTGAGCCCGAGCCTTTGTCGCCGGTGGTTTCGGCTCCGGCCCCGCAAGTAGTTCCGGAATCGGCGACACCCGTGGTCGGAATCGATGCCCCGGCGGGTCCAGCGCCGGTGTCTTCGCCCGGCGCTCCAGTCCCTCCGCTGACTCCACCAACTCCTGGTGGAGAGAGCAGCACCCAAGTGGCACCACCCGAGGACGTCAAAGGCCCTGGGTGGGCCTTTACCTCGGGCCCCGGCGCCGCCGGCTCGGAATCAGCCGAGGGCTCAGAGGACGAAGAAGCGCGGCGGCTGGCGCGGCTCCTGGTAACCGAGATCAAGCTCTACAACGAGGAGCAGGTCGAACAGGGACGCCTGAAGGGTAACGTCTACTCGCTTTTGCGTGAGGACATCGACCGCTCACGACAAATCTTCGAGGATCGAATCGACGACCAAGTCCGTGGCACAAAGGACTATTTTCACGAAGCCTGCGTCCGGATTCTCGCCGGCGGAGACCCCTCCGTACTGGGTTTCTAGCTACACGTCGTGGAGCGTGACTTGGTTCACAGCTTGTCGACTGCTCGGTTCGTATAGTCCAGTAGCAAGATGTGCTGGCTCCGGTTGTACCGTCTTCTTCTCGCCTCCGTCTCGGTTGCGGGCGCTCTGGCGTTGATCGGTTCGTTGGCAAACGCCAACACCCCGTCCGCCGACACCACAGCGATCAGCGGTCTCGCACAGTCACCAGCCGTTGAAGCGGCCCAAGCCCTTCGATCCGGCAACTGTGACCTGGCGGCCGCCCGGCTGGCTCGATACTCCACAGCGGCTACCACCGAACCCCTCGAAGAAGAGGTTCTTTTGGGTCTTTATGCCCACGCCTGCCAGCGTTATTCGGCCAGCCTCGAGCACCTTCGCTCGGCGGAGGGCTACACCGGACCTCTCGCCGACTGGCGTCTTTCGTCAATCGCCGAGAGTGCCGCCAGCCTGGGCCAGATAGAGGCTGCTCGCGACAGCCTCAGTCGCCTTGTCCGCGAATATCCCGAATCTCCCCTCCTTCGCCGATCCGTGGTGGAAGCCATCGAGCTAGCCGTCCAGGGAGGCGACCTCCCGCTGGCTCGAGACCTCATCGAAGACGGAGCGGAATTGGAGCTGGACCCTGAACTCGACCAACGTCTTCAGATCGCAGCCTGGAAACTCGCTTCGGAGTTATTGGATGACGAGTTGGAGCGCTCCGCGGCGCGCGCTCTCCTGGTCCGACACCCACTGAGAGCAGCGGAGCTGGAGGTCGTCGAGGTTTTTCGCCATCCGTCCGGCGAGCTCAAATGGACGAAGTTTCTCTCTCGCCCGGAGGTCCTCGAACGATGCCGGGGTCTGATCGCGGCTGACCTCCCCGCCCAGGCCGTCTCACTTCTGGAGCAAGCTGCACCGGCCGACCGCGATCTCGAGTGGACTCTGGTCATGGGCGAGGCGCTGACCGAGGATCACAGAGGTGTGGAGGCCCTGGACACGCTCCTGGTCGTCGAACCACAACCGACCGAGGATGAGATCCGCGTCGAATGGCTGCGCGCTCGCGCCTCCCTGGAAGCATCACGAGCCCGAAAAGGCGGCACCCTCACCTCGGACGAGAGGCGCCAGATGCGAGCTCGCGCGCACGAACACCTGCGCCGCCTTCTCGGCCTCGGAGCCGAACGACAGTTGGCCATCAGGGCCCTGCGTATCTTGTTTTCCGATCTTGCCGAAGCCGAGCGCTTCGAGGAAGCCATCGAAATCCTCCAGGCTCTCCAGAGCGTTGATCCATCGGATACAACCGGTGCCCGATATCTGTGGCGCCTCGGCTGGAGCGAGTTCGACGATCGCAACTACTCGAGCGCCGTTGGCTATTGGACCGAGCTGGGCAAGTTATACCCCGGCAGCTCCTACACGCGGGCCGGACTTTACTGGTCGGCCCGCGGCCACCGCGCACTCGGAAACGACCTCCGTGCCGATGAGATGCTGCGACGGGTGGCACAGGAGGACTTCCCGGACTTCTACCGCCAGCATGCACTGCAGCAGGTCGACTCACCCGCCGAGACCCATGGGGGCCCCGAGGTCCAGCGCGCCGAGTGGCCCAGGGACCCGCTGCTTGCGCGTGCCGGAATGCTCACCGAGATTGGGCTCGACGAAGCGGCACTGACAGAGCTCGGGCTGCTCGCCGCGAGTGCTGAACCGCGGGCGGCGAACGCCTTGCACTCACAGATTCTCGCCAACCAGGGTAAGGTCCGTGATTCGATCATCGCCCTACGCCGGGCCTTCCCGGAACTCGGAACCCCGGCCGAAAGTCGCGCCCCGGAAAGGGCACGCCGTCTCTATTACCCGCTGGAGTACAGCGAGATCATCGAGAGCCACGCCAAGCGCCAAGCGCTTCCCGCCCATCTGGTCTTTGGGATGATCCGCCAAGAGAGCGCCTTCGACGCCAGCGCCCGCAGCTGGGCCGGCGCTCGCGGGTTGATGCAGGTCATGCCCGCCACGGGGCGCGAGTTGGCTCAACGAATGGGCCTACGCTATTCCCGCGAACGACTTTCGGATCCCGGATTCAGCGTCCAACTGGGCACCGCTTACTTCCGCCAGGTCCTGCGCATGTTCGACGGCAACCAGCAGCTCGCTCTCGCCGGCTACAACGCCGGCCCCTATCGGATCAAGCGCCTCTGGAAACAAGCGGGGACAGAACCGGAGCTGGACCGTTTTCTCGAGAATCTTCCGATGGAAGAAACCAAGACCTACGTCAAGCGGGTGACGCTCTACGCCGGCCGCTACCGCGATCTCTACGACACCGAGAGCTGAGCGCGGACCCGGCAAGAAGCGTGCCGCGTAGCGGCGCTCTTGCTATATACTCCTCCCCCCCCGAATCCGGGGCGCTGAGGGTCCATAGCTCAGCGGTTAGAGCATCCGGCTCATAACCGGCAGGTCCCTGGTTCGAATCCAGGTGGGCCCACGAACCCGACCCTGGAACGTCGCCATGAAACGGCACATTCGAGAAAAGAACAAGCACTGCACAGCCGACAAGGGCTCGCTGCGAGGCCAAAAGAGAATCAAAGGGGTGTCCTCTCGGGACACCCCTTCGGCTTTTGCTCACAAGACGGAGGGTCGATGGAGACTGATTTGAAGACCGTGGTCAGCTTGCAGGAAGCAATCGACGATCTGCGGACTCACCAGGCGCAGCTGCACGGGATCCCTGACTGGATGCAGGAACTGCATGATCGGCATAGTGAAAGAAAGGCAGAAATTGATGCCTTGCAGGAAACACTCGATGAAACCCAGGCCGAACAGCGCGCCGCCGAGGCAGAGACGGCGGACCTGCAGACCAAGCTAAAGACGTTTCAGGAACAGATCGGCCTGGTGCGTAACCAACGCGAGTACGCGGCGCTGTTGCAAGAGATCGACACCGTCAAGGGACACATCCGAGAGGCCGAGGACAAAGGGCTGAGTGCCCTCGAGCGGCAAGAGGAGAGTCAGAAAAGCCTCGACGAAGAGCTTCAGAACTTCGCCGAGCTCGATGGCCAGTACAAAACCGAGCTCGTGAAGTGGGAAGGCCAGAAACCACAGATTGCGGAGCGAATTGGTGAGCTTGAGATCGAAGTCAAAACCCTCGAAGAACGGCTGCCGAAGGCAGTCCTCGGTCTTTTTCGACGGATCCTCGACCGCCACGAAAACCAGGCGTTGGCACCCATCCAAAAGCTTCAACGCGCGGGCAAAGGGCCCCAGATGTGGCACTGCGGAGCTTGCAACTACAGCGTCCGCCCTCAGTCGGTCGTCGAGATCGCCAACAACGGCTCCCTGGTGCCCTGCGACAGCTGCAAGCGCATCCTCTATTTGCCGGAAGTCTGACCGAACGCCAAGTGGACTGTAAGGTCCAATCGGCTAGCGGATGGCGCCGCGGATCGTCGCCGTGGGCAAGGCGTGAAGACGCAGGCGTACCGGTGCGCACGGCGAGGAAGCGCAACGCCGCTCAGGGCGGCGAGACCAAGCCAGGCGGCAGGCGTTTGGGCGTTATAGTCCGCTAGCATATGGATACGCGCGGTGAGCCCGGTTGTCGGGTCTGGATCGACGGCGCCGCACGGGGAAACCCGGGTGAGGCGGCCTTTGGCATCTTTGTCCGGCACGCCACCGAGAGAGACGAGTTCGGCGGCTACCTGGGTCACGCAACCAACAACGTGGCCGAGTACACAGCGCTTATCGCCGCTCTTGCCTATGCCGAGCACCGTGGGATCGACCACCTGACCGTCTTCAGCGACAGCCAACTCCTGGTGCGGCAAGTCAACGGCGAATATCGCGTCAAGGCCCCAAATCTTCGTCCGCTCTTCTTCAAGGTCCTCGAGCTTCGGCGCTCTTTACGCGACTTCTCGATAAAGCACGTTCGCCGCGAAGACAACCGCGACGCCGACCGTATCGCCAACGAGGCCATCGACGAGAGACGGCCTTTGCCCGGTTGGTTGAGTGCCGAGTTACCGACCATCATTCAATGACCCCTTCAGAACACGATGCGGTCATCACGCGATGCCGAGAGGTCCAACGACGGATCGTAGAGGCCTGTGATCGCAGCAGCCGCCGTCCGGATGAGGTTCGTCTCATCGGCGCCGGCAAACGACAGGACCTCGAGCGGCTGCGCGCTGCCTACGAGGCGGGACTCCGCGCTTTTGGCGAGAACCAGGTCCAGGAAGCAATCGTCCACGGTGCGGAGTTGGCGGACGACATCGACTGGCATCTCATCGGTCCTCTCCAGTCGAACAAGGCACGCAGCGCGGCGGCTTTCTTCTCCACCATCCAATCAATCGACCGCATCAAGATTGCCCGCGTACTCGAGCGTCAAGCCACCCGGCTGGGGCGAACCTTGGACGCCTTTCTCGAGGTCAATCTGGGCGGCGAGCCGACAAAGCACGGCTTCGCCCCCTCCGCGTTAGAGGAAGGCCTGGACGACTTGGCCGATCTCGAGAACATACGGATCGTCGGGTTGATGGCCATCCCACCCATGGCCGAAAGCCCCGAACAATCTCGTCGCTGGTTTGCCGAGCTTCGCAGGCTCCGTGATCGGTTCTTTTCGCTTCCGTCCTGGAACGGGCGCCCGGGCTACCTGTCCATGGGCATGAGTGCTGATTTCGAAATCGCCATTGAGGAGGGAGCGACTCATGTACGCGTCGGCACAGCGCTATTCGGAGCTCGGGCCAGCTAGCGGTCGCAGAAAGCACTGAGACACATATGGCGGACCTGTTGATCGAAAACCTCTCCGAGGTCGCCACCCCGATCGGCTCGACATCATGTGCCGGCGTCCACCAACGATCGATCCATCGACTCGAGGCCTCAGTGGTCCTTTGTCGAGCCGGGTCCATTTCATTCGTCGGCACGCTCGCCGATCTCGAGCGGCGCGAGGGACCCGAGGCACTCACGTGCCTCCCACGGCTCGATGGTGGGGGCGGCACTCTCGTTCCCGGATTTGTCGATCCACACACTCATCTGCCGTGGGCCGGTAGCCGCGAAGCCGAATTCGCCCAGCGTCTCGCCGGTAAGACGTACCTCGAGATCGCGGCCGCAGGTGGCGGAATTCTGTCGACCGTCTCCGCAACCCGGGCCGCCTCCGAAGAAGACCTTTGCACGTCGATGCTCGGCCGGCTCGGCCACATGCTGCGTCATGGCACCACCACTGCCGAAGCCAAAAGCGGCTACGGACTCAGTCTTGCCGATGAGCTCAAACAGCTGCGCGCGATCCGGAGCGCATCCGAGACGCAAGCTGTCGATCTCGTCCCCACACTCCTAGCGGCCCACGAGGTGCCGCCGGAGCACCGCGACAGGCGCTCCGCCTATCTCGACTTGATCTGTAAAGAGATCGTGCCCGCGGTCGCCGAGCAGCAGCTGGCTCGGTTCTGTGATGTTTTCTGCGAAGACGGCGTCTTCTCCCCAGACGAGTCGCGCCGGGTGTTGGAGGCCGGTGCGAGCCATGGACTTGCACCGCGCCTTCACGCCGATGAATTCGCCGATTCCGGCGGCGCCGAGCTCGCAGCCGAGCTTGGCGCTCTTTCTGCGGATCACTTGATGGCGGTCTCCGACGCCGGCATCGAGGCGATGGCAGATACCGGCGTGACCGCTGTTCTGCTTCCTGGAACCAGCTTCTTCCTCATGAAGCATACTTACGCGCCTGCCCGGCGGCTCATCGACGCCGGCGTTCCGGTAGCGCTCGCCACCGACTGCAACCCGGGTTCGTCCTATTCCGAGTCCATGCCGATGATCCTCACCCTATCGGTGTTCGAGTTGGGTCTTTCAATCGAAGAGAGCCTTACCGCCGCCACCCTCAACGCGGCTTGCTGTCTCGGACTGGGTGAGGAGATCGGCTCGATCGAAGAGGGGAAGAGGGCCGATCTTGTGCTGCTCGACGCTCCCAACCTGCTTCACCTCGGCTATCACTACGGCGTCAACCCGGTGCGGGTAGTGATCAAGAACGGGCAAGTCGCGCACCGAGCGTACTGAGACGACGCTCGGCGTCGATTTGTGGCGTTGGGCCGAGGTTCGGTCGACACGGAGGTCGACTGCTACATCCAAAAAGACCGGTCCGTTGTTCTTGCGAGGTTCGGTCGACACGAAGGTCGACCGCTACATCCAAAGAGACCGGTCCGTCGTTCTTGCGAGGTTCGGTCGACACGAAGGCCGACCGCTACATCCAAAGAGACCGGTCCGTCGTTCTTGCGAGGTTCGGTCGACACGGAGGTCGACTGCTGCATCCGAAGAAACCGATCCGTCGTTCCTGCGAGGTTCGGTCGACACGGAGGTCGACCGCTACATCCAAAGAAACCGGTCCGTCGTTCCTGCGTTGTAGCGGTCGAGCTCTGTCTCGACCGTCTTCTCTTGGTCGGCGAGCTCGAGCTCCATTAGGAGACTGGCATCCCCCGACCTAGTTCACCTCGCCCTCGTCGGCCGGCGGCGCCGCTTCCACGATCGTCCCATGAGCTTTCTCGTAGCGCTCCAGGTTCTCGGCCAGGGCCCGGACGATTCTCTTCAGATGGCCCGGGCTGGTGACGATCCTTGCCGTAACGATGGCCTGTGGTGGCACCGCGTTGATGAAATCGAGAATGAACTCCTCACGGGTGTGGGTAACCCGCAGCAGGTTTGAATAGCTCCCCTTGAGCTCGTCGTCGTTCATCTTGATATTTAGAGTCTTCTTCGCTTCCGCCATGAGTTGCTTCCTTTTTCTTTACTGGCGAACCGGCTCGCCCCAGTTCACCCCACCCTCAGACTGCCATTCGTGGCGGGGGAAATACACCCCGACACCGGTTTCGCTCGAGATCAACGAGAAACTCAGAATCTGGCGATGATAATCGTATGGGTAGCCATCGCGGGCGTGGACGGCCACATCCAGCAGGTACTCGCCGGGCGCCAATCGAAGTTCCGGGCATTGCAGCCGGACCGTTGCATCGCCGGAAAACGTCTTGGGCCTCATTCCAGCGAGATGGGTGTTTGTTCCCCAGACCTCGACGCCACGAAACGTAAACAGACCCACGCCAAAAACAAAATCTTCGAGCGCTCGATCGGCTCGGGCTCGGATCTCGAAGACCACCCCGTCACCGGTTGAAAAGTTGTACCGCTCGTTCCCCAAAAGGTCGAGCATCCGCGCCGACATGATCTCGGCCTCACGAGAACCCCAACGCAGCACCTCTTCGGGCTCCTCCGCCACCGGTTGATCTTCCGCGACCGCATCCGACACCACCTCACCCGCCGAATCCAAAGACTCGATCTGTTCTTGCCGCTGCTTCTTGGCCTCTTTGTGTTGATGTCCCTCGCTCTCGGCCACAGCCTGGCGGTAGGCATCAGCGACGCGACGTGGCTCGGCCAGGAGCCGTTGACGCCCGCGATCCAGCCACAAGCAACGATCGGCGAACTCCTCGACAAGGCCCAGGGAGTGGCTGACCAGCAAGACCGTTCGACCTTTCGCCAGGAACTCTTCGATCTTGCGCACGCACTTATGCGCAAAGGCCTCGTCGCCGACGGCCAGGACTTCATCTACAAGGAGGATGTCGGGGTCTGTGTGGATGGCTACCGAGAAACCCAGCCGAACATACATACCCGAGGAGTAGTTCTTGACCGGCTCATCGATAAAATCCGCCAGCCCCGAAAACTCGACTATTTCGTCGAAGCGTCGCTCGACCTCACGCCGAGGCAGACCCAGGACCGCACCGTTGATGTAGACATTTTCACGGCCCGAGATCTCCGGGTGAAACCCGGCTCCCAACTCGATCAGCGCGGCGACCCGGCCGCGGATCCTCACATGGCCCGCCGTCGGCTTGAGGATTCCGGCGAGGATCTTGAGAAGGGTCGATTTTCCCGATCCGTTGCTGCCAATAACCGCAAAGGCCTCGCCCTCCTGCACCGCAAAGTTCACCTCTTCGATCGCCTGGATCGTGTCTTCGGGCTTTAGACCGGCCGTCAAGCTGCGCTCGAGAAGCGCACTCTTGAGCGTACGCAGCTGATAGCCGGGGGCAGAGCGCCGGTAGAGCTTGGTGAGACCGTCGACTTCGATGACCGCCGTCACACCGCCTCCACGAGGTTGTCGCTGAGTCGGTGGAATAGCCAGGACCCCAAAGCCCAGAGGACAATCGCCCAACCCACCATGTGCGCCACCAGGCCGAGCCGTAGTGGGTCGCCATGAAAGACGACTTCTTGAAACGCGGTGGCGAACGGCGCAAACGGGTTGAGCCAGTGGACGGCCCATCTTCCGGCTCGGGGAAGCTGCTGCAAAGGGTAGAGAATCGGTGTCAGATACAGCAGCAGAGACAGGACGTTGATCAGAATGTCCCGGATGTCCTTGAAGTGAACGTTGAGGGCCGCCAAGGCCAAGGTGATCCCGCCAACGGCAAAGAATTCGAGAACGACCACGACCGGAAGCGCCCCCGACCACCATCCGGCGACCGGATGCCCAAGATACCGACCGACCGCCAGACCGGCTGCCAGGATCGGCAAGGCGAGCAAGAAATGCACCAGGTTCGCAAACACCGCGATCATCGGCAAGATCTCGGCCGGGAACACCGCCTTGCGGATGAGGCCCGCGTTGGCCATCAGCGACTGGCTGCCCTCGAGCATCGATGTCGACACCCAAATCCACGGGAAGAGACCGGTCATCAGGAACAGCGGATAGGGGTCCAGATCCGCTCCCGCAAAGCGAGGCTTGAAGATGACCGTAAAGACGAACGAGTAAACCGCCAGCATCAGCAGCGGGTTGACCAGCGACCAGAAAAAACCGAGGACGGAGCCACGGTAGCGGGCCTTGAGCTCGCGAACCACGAGTGTGGCGAGCAGACCTCGGTACCTGAGAAGCCTTCGCGTAACCTCGAACAAGACAGTCTGGCCCTAGCAGCCCGTAGTAGAAGTTGAGACGGTCGCGTTCAAGGACTGCTTGGAATCGTCAGCGGCTGTGGCACATCGCTCCGCCGCCGGATGATGTTATCGAGTTACAGCCTGACTCGCTTCACAGCCGAGCTGGAGCTAGTTGCCGCGCTTCCGTTGCTGCTCTTGGAGCTCGTGAAGTCGATCGATGAGCGCCCGCCGCCGGGCCTCGATGTCGCGCTCGTAGTCCACCAGCGTGCCGTTTTGCACCACATAGACACGCGGAAACTTCTGCACATCGCCGCGCTCGTCGAACTGAATCGCACCGGTGACGCCAAAATAATCACGCAGACCCCTGACTTTCTTCCAAAGGTCGCTGGGCACGTCGGCGCCCTGTTTGAGCCCTTCGACCAAGACCATCAAAGCATCGTACCCGTGGGCCGCGTACAGATCCGGTGCAAACCCATATTTCGCTCGATAGGCCTCCACAAAACCGATGACCTTGGGGTCCTCGCTGTCCGGCTCGAACCCCGCCTGGGTGAGAAACACGCCCTCCGAGTCATCGCCTGTCTGCTCGATCGCCTCCGGTGTCGAAAACGCCGAGGTGGTGAGGATCCGGCCCTGGAAGTTCTTTGCCCTGAGCTCGTTGATCATCTTGCCGATATCGTCGGCATAGGCTGCCAGATAGACGGCATTGGGCTCGAGACTGACCACCCGCGCGATCAGTCCCGAAAAGTCTCCCGCCCCTTCCGGGTATTCGATGATCTCGGTGACCTGCCCGCCGTTGCGCTCGAACTCGGAGGCGAACACAGCCTGGATTCCAGCGGCGTAGGTCTCCTCTTTGGCTACGATCACAGCCGTCTGGAGTCCCAGCTTTTGGGACCCGAAATTGCCCATGGTCGTGCCTTCTTTCGCATCCGAGGGGAAGACGCGATAGAAATTCCTGGAGATCCCTGTGAGCTGCGGATTCGACGCCGACGGCGACAGGAGCACGCGGTCGAACCGGTCGGCCACCGCCACCATTTCGAGAGCCTCAGCGGAAGTCACCCCTCCCACAACGGCCACGGCGCCACTATCGAACGCTTCGCGCAGCAGCTTATTCGCCTTCGCCGCGTCGCTCTCGGTGTCACTGATCACCAGATCGAGTGAAAACGGCAAATCGGGGCTCGCCTTGAGCTCCTCATACGCCAGCTCGACCCCCTTGCGCACCGGCTGTCCATAGATCTGCCAGGGGCCGCTAAGCGGCAATACGGCACTGATCTGGAGGCTCGAATCCGGGGCGCAACCTGCCACCATGGAGAACAGAGCTAACGAGAGAATGACTTTTCTCATCATCACAACCTGCCTTGTCGAAGACACATCAAACCAGCGACCAGTCTTAACCGCCCATCTGGCAGTGTCAAGCGTATGCTCCTTGTGTGCCGCCAGCGACTTAGACTATCAGCCACCGTCCCGGTTCCCCCATCCATCGTCCATGAGAGCTAGAATCACTGTGTGAGCGAGACGCGAAAACTCAGGCTTCGCTGCCCGGGGTGCCAAACGGACCTGGTGGTGGACGCCGCAACCGGAGAGGTCCTGTCGTACCGAGAAAAAAAGACCCCACCGGCAGGCGGTAAGCGTCTGGAGACCCTTCTCGAGGATCTCGACAAGAGCAAAGCCGAGGCCGAAAGCCTGTTCGACCGCGAGATGGAAGCGATGAAGGATCGCGACCGCCTGTTGGACGAAAAGTTCAAGGAAGCCTTGAAACGTGCGGAGGAGAGCCCGGAAGACCAGCCTCCGCCCCGGCCATTCGATCTGGACTGAAAAGACACACCCGCCCCGTCAACGGCCGGCGCGCACCTGTCCCTACCATGCCACTGCCAAGAGAGGAGAAGTCGGTGAGACCCAGACCAATCCAAATCGCGCTGATGCTGGTTGTCGCGATGATTGCCGCAGGCCTTGTCTCGGCTGACCCCGCTCAGGACAAGGTCTTTCCTCATCTCGTTCACCAGACTCGGCTCGACAACGGACTCAAAGTGGTCGTAGTCCCCTTTGACAGCCCCGGAACGCTGGCCTATTTCACGGTGGTCCGCACTGGATCACGTGACGAAGTCGAGCCGGGACATAGCGGTTTTGCACACTTCTTCGAGCACATGATGTTCCGCGGCACCGACAAGTATTCGGAGGACGAGTACAACGAAGTTCTCAAGCGGATGGGTGCCGACATCAATGCGTTCACCAGCGATGATCGAACCGTTTACCACATGGTCGGTCCGGCGAGTGAGCTCGAATCGATCATAGATCTCGAATCCGACCGTTTTCAGAACCTGAGATACAGCGAGGATGTGTTTCGTCGCGAAGCGCTGGCAGTGCTCGGCGAGTACAACAAGAACGCCTCCAGCCCTTTTCGCGCGATGTTCGAACGGCTGCGTCAACTCGCCTTCGAGGAACACACCTACGGCCACACCACCATGGGATATGTCGAGGACATCAAGGCCATGCCCGGCTACTACGGGTACAGCCTGTCCTTCTTCGAGCGCTTCTACCGGCCCGAGAACATCACGGTCCTGGTGGTGGGCGATGTTCAGCCGGATAGCGTGGCGCAGCTCGCCGAGAAGTACTACGGAAGCTGGCGGCCCGGCTATATGCCACCCGTCATTCCGGCGGAAGCGCAGCAGATCGAGCCCCGCGCGGGACATATCAATTGGCCCTCACCCATCAGCCCATTTCTGATGCTCGGTTATCGAGTGCCGGCCTTCTCGGACACAACGGTCGACACCGCGACTCTGGACATCATCGCGCAACTCCTCTTCAGCGAATCGGCGCCGCTTTATCGCAAGCTCGTGGTCGATGAACAGTGGGTCGACTTCATCTCCGGCGGCTACTCCGATCACCGGGACCCCTATCTGTTCACCATCACGAGTAGGATCAAGTCTGATGACCTCGTCCTCAAGGTGCGTCAGGCTATCGCCGAAGCGGTAGCCGACCTCTCAACCGAGCCGATCGCGGTCGAACGGCTCGAACGCATCAAGTCCAACCTGCGTTACGGTTTCGCGCTCGGACTCGATAGCCCGGGTTCGGTGGCCCGGACTCTTTCGAACGCGCTGATCATGACGGGCGACCCGCACAGCCTGAATCGCGTCTTCGGGCAGTACCAAAAAGTCAACCCCGAAGACGTACGGAGAATCACCCGCGAGACTTTTAAACCCGAAACAGAAACCGTGGTCACCCTCAGCCATCTGGAGGATCGGCCCGGAACCGATGACGCATCCGAAAAGAGCAAAGCGGAGGTCCACTGATGTCGCGACGTCAAATCCTCGGAATCGATCGATGGGGATCGCTGCCGGTGTTGGCGATTCTCCTGTCAGCTGCCTGTTCGGGATCGCTATCGACACCGCCACCCACCGCCGGCACGACGGCTGCGCGACAAGAGGGCGCGACAAGCAAATCGCGCCCGGACGCTGACGAGACCGCTGGACAAGACGAGCTCGGTGCGAGCCGACCAGAGGTGGTCGCGCTTCCCAGCCCCGGCTCGCCATTGGTCGCCGTGCGACTTATGTTCGCGGCTGGATCGATCTATGACCCTCAAGGTAAAGAAGGCCTGGCCGCTCTTACTGGACTGATGCTCGCGAAAGCCGGAACCACCGGGCGCTCCTATTCCGATTTGCTGGAAAGCCTCTACCCGATGGCAGTCTCGATCGATGTCACTACCGACCGAGAAACCACGACCATCTCCGCTGAAGTGCATTCCGAGACCCTCACCGGGTTCACCGCCCTACTCACCGAGGCTTTGCTCCGCCCAGCTTTCGCGGAAAGCGACTTCCGTCGCAACAAACAACAGCTCGAGGCTTTTTTGCTCAGCACGCTGCGGGCCTCGAACGATGAGCTTCTGGGGCTGGAGGCGCTGGAGCAGATGATCTTTCGCGACCATCCTTACGGGCATGCGCCCGCCGGAACATTGGCTGGTCTTGCAGCAATAACGATCGAAGACGTTCGAGCGTTTTCAGAAAGCCGCTTTGGACGCAACTCGTTGACCATTGGCGTCGCTGGAGGTTATCCAGAGAAGTTCCCCGAAGGCCTCGCAAAGACTCTCTCGGCCCTGCCCCCCGGCAACGGCGAACTCGCCCCTCTACCGATACCGGCGACGATCACCGGCCGTCACTTCACGATTCTCGAGAAACCGACCCGATCCGTGGGGATCCACTTCGGCTACCCACTGCCAATCAACCGCTCGCACGCTGATTACTACGCCTTGATGGTCGCCAACAGCTTTCTCGGCGAGCATCGAACGTCTCACGGTCGCCTCATGCAGCAACTACGCGAAAAGCGCGGCCTCAACTACGGTGACTATTCCTACATAGAGTACTGGCACGTTCCACCGTTTACGAACCATCCGTCGCCCAATGTGCCGCGGCGCCAGCAATTTTTTTCCGTCTGGATCCGCCCCGTAGTGCCCTCTACCGCTCACTTCGCTCTTCGCAATGCGCTCTATGAGGTCGATCGGCTGATCACCCATGGCATGAGCGAAGAGGAGTTCGAGCTCACCCGTTCGTTTCTCGTCAATTACTCGAAGCTTTGGGCTCAAACCCTTGCCGATCGCCTCGGCTTCTTGATGGATAGCCGCTTCTACGGCATGGACTATTACATCGACGAGGTCGAGGAGAGGCTCTCCGAGCTGACCGTGGACGACGTCAACCGAGCGGTGCGAAAGTACCTGCACTCCGACAACTTCGAGGCTGTGATCGTCGCCGACGACGCCGCAGACATCGCCGAGTACCTCGAAAGCGAAGTGCCGAGCCCCATGGTGTACAACAGCGAACCCGGGCCTGGAATCCGAGAGGCCGACGCAGTCATAGAGCGAATCCCGGTTCGACCCGCGGGCATCAGCACCCTACCGGTCGCCGAGATCTTCGAATCGGCAAACTAGGGCGACGAGGGTAGGCGAGCCTCGAGGCTGTGGAGCTCGCGCTCGAGCTCAGCTCGCACCTGTGGGTCACTCGTAACTGCAATAGCGTTGTCGAGAAACCGTAGACCTTCCTCGTGCCGGCCTTCTCGCAGCGCCTCGTTGGCGGCCCGGATCAGGCTCGCTCTTTCGATCTCCTCGTTGGCGCGGTAGACCATATCTTCGCCCCCGATTCGGGCCAGGACTCCGTTGGTAAGCTCGCGCGCCCGATCGAAGTGACCCAGCTTGAGGTGGAGCTGGAGCAGATGAAAAACGACATCGGACCGACCTGGCAGGAGCTTTTGCGCCTTCTCCAGCGGCGCGATGCCGCGGGCGGCGTCTCCCGGGGTGAAGAGGTGCGAGTAACCCAGCATCGCGTGGGTCTCTGCGAACTCCGGATCGAGGTCAGCGGCCTGGGCGAAGGCGAGTTGTGCTGCCTCCGCCAACGCAGCGGCCGCCTCGACGCCGCCCTCTTCTCGCGCCCCCGGCAGACGCGCCAGCAGGTGACGGCCGTAGAGCAGATAGCTTCGCGCCTGGCGCGGACCCATCTCGAGGGCCTGGCGGTACAAGACTTCGGCCTCTTCGAGACGGCTCTGCAAATCCCTCACGAACGCCAGGCCCGCATGAGCCTCGGCGTGATCCGGATCGTGTGCGAGCGACAGGCTGTAAAGCGTCTCGGCCCGCTGTTCGAGACCCTGACGCACCACCAGATCGCCCAGCAGGCTGAACAGGTCACTCGGGGCCGTTCCCTCGACCCGCACATCGATCGCGCCATCGAGACGATCCAGACCGATACGGGCCGCAGGCAAGGTGGCCCCAAGGAAATAGGCTTTTAACGCCTTCTCCAGGTCGCCTATCTTTGTGTCCAGCGCGGACTCGAACGCCCTGACCGGCTCCTCGCCCTGGGCCGTCCGCTCGAAAAACTCGGCCAGCTGACCGGCGCGCTCGATATCGCTCGAGAAGAGGTAGTGGACCAGCCCCCAGGAGACGGCATAGAACTGGCCCACCTGGCCCGCGCGGTGGCGTTCGTCGGTGTGGCCGCCACTTTCGAGCAAACCTGCGAGCCCGAGTTCGTCGTGTGTCCGGATCCAAGTGAGATGCCGTTCGACCGGCAACCCGACCACTGCCGCCTCGGCATCGGTGGCGAACGTCGAGTAGTACTCGGCGAGACCCTCGTTGAACCAACGAGGCACCGTCGGCAGGTTGTGCTGCACAAAGTAATGGACGTATTCGTGGTAGACGACCCCAAGACCACTGAGAAACCGTGGATCGG